>CAYVKQ010000290.1:0-4339 GCA_964451945.1 uncultured Lentisphaerales bacterium | reverse complement strand
ACCGACGGCGAAAGCGTTTTCGTGATCCGCGCCATCGTCGTCGACGGCAGCGGCACGGAACTCTCCTTCCAGACCGCAACCGGCCGCGTCTACACAGTCCTGGAAGCGGCGACCCCCTCGGCGGCAGCCTTCGCGCCCGCCGACACGCCGTTCCCGGGCACAGGTGGCCTCGTCGCCATTCCCGCAGGAAACGGTCCGTTTTACAGGATTCGCGTGTCGTTGCCGTAAGGCGTCCCTGCCGAGCTGGAGGGGCTCTGCATGAGCCTCAAGCACGAAGGACATTCGGATCCAAACCCTAGTCATCAGCGACAGTGTGCGATCACACACAGAACCAAGAAAGACTACGATTAGGATTACGATTAGGATTACGATACTGATTACGAATGGACGATTCCATCATCAGAACTGCCATGCGCCCCCCGATCAGGACGGGGTGGACAAACTCTTCGCAATGTGCGAATATAACACTGGTGCTCGATTTCGGGGCGGGGGACTTCGCGAACATCGGCTTGATCGAGTACTGGATTGCGAACGAAGAGCAGGCGGGCTACTGCGGCAAGTATCTGTTCGTGTTCGATGGCCAGACGTGTCCGAGTCACTGTCATAAGACGAAGCACGAGACGTTCTTCATCGTACGGGGGAAGGTTCGGATGCGCGCGGGAAAGCGGGGCTGGATCATGAAGCCCGGCGATGTGTTCCCGGTGCCACGCGGATCGTACCACAGTTTCACCGGCCTCGGCCCGGCGTTGCTGATCGAGATATCGACGCCGTGCGTGATCAGCGACAACTATTTCAAGAACGTCGCCATCCCGATTGGAGGGGGGGCCAGGTCATCCTCTACGGCGACACCTGACGAAAGACGGATTCAATCAAGACGCGAACAACAGGGTTGTGGGTATTCGCCGCCCGCTACGCGGTCGTCGAACGCCACACGCTGAACGTTTTTCACCACATCCCCATCCCCACCCAGTCGTTCGTGCCGCCCCCGAACGCCTTGTAGACCTTCTTCACCGCGCCCGTGACCACCAGCTCTTCGCCGACCCAGCGCGGCAGCGTCAGCGTCGGCGCGTCCGCCGCCGCGACCTGCAACGGCCTTGACGACGGTGGCCCCGTGTGTTTCGTTCCGGGCGAGCGTGGCTCTTCCTGTGCGCCGTCAGGCCTGCAGGGCGGGCGGGGGCGGCGCCGTGATCGCGAGAAGCTCGCCGGTGCGCGGATGCGCGAAGCGGAGAGAACAGGCGTGGAGCAGGTAGCCGCAGTCTCCCGGGACGGCGGGCCGTCCGCCCGCGAAGGCGCGGGGAAGCCCGCCGGGGGCGTAGAGCGGGTCGCCCAGGAGGGGGCATCCGACGGCGGCGAGGTGGATGCGGATCTGGTGCGGCCGCCCGGTAACCAGATCGATTTCCCAAAGCGTGTCGTGGTCGCCGCGGCGCAAGATGCGGCAGCGGCTGTACGCCGGTTTGCCCGTCGGCGAGGCGGCGTGCACCGTGCCGAGCGCGGAGTGGGGGAGCGGTCCGATCGATGTGCGGATGTCGACCGTGTCCGGCAGATCCGGCACCGGGCCCGTGAGGGCGCGGTAGCGTTTCTCCACGGTGCCGCTGGCGCGGGCGGTGGCGTCGCGGAACGCGGCGGCCAGTCCGCTCCGGGCACACGCCGAACGGGCGAAGAGGATCACGCCCGAGGTGCCGCGGCCGAGGCGGTGCAGGGGGACGGGCGGCGTTCCGGGCGTGCGCAGGCGCAGCAGGTGCAGCAGGGTGTGTTCGACATAGCCGCCGCCGGGGAGCACCGGGAGCCCCGCCGGCTTGTCGACCGCGAGCAGGTCGGCGTCCTCGTAGAGCACGGTAAACGCGCGCGGCACGGGGGGCTCTTCCCACGGGGGGCGGCGCCAGGCGAGGAGGTCGCCGGCCGCGAGCGTATCCGCGGCGGCGGCCGGTCGCCCATTGCGGGTGATCCGCCCTTCGACCAGGCGGGTCCGCCACTCCGCCGCGGTCGAGTGGGCGTATCGCCGCGCGTAGTAGGCGAGGACGGTGCTTCCGGCGTCGGCGGCCAAGATGCGGTCGCGGTAGGTCCAGCCGTGGTTCATGGCGTCGGCGCGGCGGGCGCCCAGGTGGTGCGCGCCAGTGTGAGGAGGGCGCCGTCGGCTTCGCGGCGGATGCGGTGGAGCACGCGGTCGTCGTCGAGCGGCGCCGCTTCGGCGACGATCACGTCGCCGCGGACGGCGCCGGCGCGGTAGGAGATGTCGATCCGCGCGAGCATGCGGTCGGCGAAGGTGTCGGGCAGTGCCTCCAGCAGCCATTCGACGTAATGCACGTTGTTGGCGTGGCGGTTGAGGTCGATGTCGGTGCGGCGGACAACGAAACGCGCCGACCACGGCGGGTCGTCGAGTTCGGGGATTTTCCCGGCCTCGGGCACGGGCGCGCGCGGCGTGTCGGCCGGGACCATGTCGCTGAGCGATCCGGGCAGGCGGGTGATCTTGAGCGTGGCGTGTTCAACCATCAGCCATTCGCTGACTCCCGCCAGCACCCTACGGCCGTCGGCGTCATGCACCAAGAAGTCGCGGGTGGCGAGCAGGCGGCCACGGCAGCCCGAGGGCCAAGTGGCGACGGTCAGGCGTTCGCGCCAGGCCGGTTGGCGTTCGAAGACCAGGTGGAGTCCCGACATCATCCAGGTGACGCCCTGCCCGCGCAGGGTGTCGATGCCGAGGCCGAGCGCGCAGGCGTGTACGCCGGCCAGTTCCTGCAGATAGTTGCAGAGGGCCGGAACGGCGAGGACGCCGCGCGCGTCGGTTTCGTTGGCGCGGACGACGAAGGTGTCGCGGAGCAGGAGCGGGGCAGAAGGCTCGGTCATGGCGGGTGGTCTACGATTCGTGGGCCATGTCATCGATCTTCTTGTCGGCGCCGAACACCAGCAGGCGGTCTTCGCGCGCGATCTTTTCATCACCTGTGGCGATGATGAGGTTCCGTGGCAGGCGCGGGTCATCGGCCAGACGGCGGATCGCCAGCACGGTAACGCCGAAGCGCTGCCGCACCGACCCTTCGGCGAGGGTCTTGTCGATGAGGAAGTCGGGCGCGGCGATCTCGGCCACGCTGATGCCGTCGGCGATCTCGAAAAGGTCGATGGGGTTGCGCGCCAGCAGCGAGCGGGCGAGGCGGGTGGCGCGGTCCTTGTTCGGGTAGACGACGATGTCCGCGCCGACCCGTTTCAGCACCTTGCCGTGCATGTCCGAGACCGCCTTGGCGACGACGGTGGGGATGCCGAGTTCCTTGCAGTTGACCGTCGCCATGATGCTGCCCTCGATGTTGGTGCCGATCGCCACGACCACGGTATCGCATTCCTGGAAGCCTGCGTCGGCGAGCGCGCGGGGATTGGTCGCGTCGCCCTGGACCGCCTTGGTGACATACTCCGAAAGCTCCTGGACCGTCTCCCGCTTCTCGTCGATGAGCAGGACTTCCGCTCCTTTTTCCGCGAGCGACTCCGCAAGCGACTGCCCGAAGCGTCCCGCGCCGATGATGCCGATCCGTTTCATGATGGTTCCCCCTGTCTCTTTCCGCCGTTTTCAGCCGACAACGATCTCCTCCTCGGGATAGCGGATATGCTGTCCGAATTCGCGCGAGCCGATCACCAGGGCCGCCGTCAGCGGTCCCAGGCGGCCGATGTACATGCAGACGATCACGAGGAGGCGGCCGGCCGCCGAGAGGGTCGGCGTGGTGTCGAGCGAGAGGCCGACCGTGCCGAACGCGGAAGCGGCCTCGAACAGCAGGCGGTCGGTCATGTCGGTTCCCGGCAGGGGCGATTCGGTGGCGAGCAGCAGACCGAAAAACAGGGCGACAGTGAAAATGCCGAGAATAAAGATCACGGTCGCCTCGCGGACAACAGCGACTGGGATGGTGCGAATCCGGAAATCGGTTTCGCCGCGGCCGCGCAACATTGCCACGATGGTCAGCACGAGGACAACAAAGGTGGTCACTTTGATGCCCCCCGCCGTCGATCCCGGGCCCGCGCCGATGAACATCAGCGGAATGGTGAGAAACCGCCCGCCGACCGAGAGATCGGCCATCGGCACGACGTTGAAACCTGCCGTGCGCGTGGTTACCGAGGTGAAAAAGGCGGTGGAGAGTTTTTTCGCGAGCGGCATGCCGGCGAAGGCGGTACGCCATTCGGTCGCGAGAAACAGCGCGGTCCCGGCCAGAAGGAACAGGATGGTGGTGGCAACGACAATCCGCGTGTGGAGGGTGATGCGGCCGCGCGTGCGGCGGTTGCGGCGCCAGAATTTAAAGGCGCTGAGGTTGTAGAGCACCAGAAATCCCAAGCCGCCAAGGATGATCAATGCGGCGGTCGACAGCAC
>CAYVKQ010000289.1:0-4364 GCA_964451945.1 uncultured Lentisphaerales bacterium | reverse complement strand
CCCCGGCACAAGCGCTCCAAAGTCGCATCCCTTCCGTATCGAAGGGTCTTCTCTCACACATTCCGGTTTTCAAAGAGCCGCCGCCGCGGGCGAACCCGCCGCGGGCGCTTCCGTCCGGCCATGGGCGCTTGCCGCAACCCTGACCGTGCTTTGAAGCGGGGAAAGAGGATAGCAGAGCGCCTGAAGGAATACAAGGGGAAAAATGAAAAAAGTTTTCCACGGGTTTTTCCACGCGTGGATCTGCGACGGTTGGGGGGGGGCGAGCAGGATTACGATTACGATCAAGATCAGGATTGGGCGGTCCACCTCAACAGAACCGCCAGGCGCGGGAAACCGCGCATGTGTGTGCGGCGGCCCTGTCGCATCACCATGCGCCCGGCCTTGCGCAAACGGCTCGCGGGGACGCTCGCCCTCCAGGCAGGCCATCACCCGCCGCTTGATGTTTCGAAATGGAGGGCGAGCGTCCCCGCGAGCCGCAGGAGCAAGGAGATGCGCATGAAACGGCGACACCAACCACGCCAACTCCCGCAGAACAGGGCCACGCCAACGGACATTGACATCCGCGGCCTCACCGATTACCGTTCATCAATGACTGATCCTTGTTTCCTTCGGGCAACAGGCGAGAACCAGGCTCCAAACCAGAGGACATCCTATGCGCCATCACACGATCGCCCTATTCGCCGCCGCCATCGTCGGCCTGTGCGGATGCCGCACGACGCCGCCCCCCCGCCCGCAGGTGGAAATGCCGCCCCGGCGGCCGCAACAGCCACCGGTCACCGTCGCCTCGCACACGCTGCGCACGCCGCGGCCTCTCGCCATCCACGTCGCCAAGGTTGACCTTTCGCGGCGCGGCGTCGAGGTGGTCTGCGCCGCGGCTTCCGATCCCGATTTCAGCGGACCCGCGACGACGCGGCTGCTCACGCCGACGGTCCTTTTCACCAACGCCGCGCTGACGCTCGCCGTGAACGCCAACGCCTTCGCTGTCATCGCCCCCAAGAACACCGGCTCGGCGGGAATGTATGTCGAACAGGCGCCCGCGACGCTGTGCGGGTTCGCCGCCTCCGGCGGACGCCTGCTGAGCCGGCCCGACCGCGCGTTCGTCAGCTTCTGGATCGACGAGCGGGGTCAGCCCCACATCGGCATGCCGGGACCGGGCGACACGATCCGCGAGGGGGTCGCCGGGTTCGGGCGGCTGCTCGACAACGGGGCGACGGTGCCCGAGCCTTCGGAAAAGACCCTGCACCCGCGGACCGCGGTCGGCTTCTCGGCCGACCGCCGCACGCTCTGGCTGGTGGTCGTCGACGGGCGCGACGGCGGCGTCAGCGAAGGGATGACGGTGTTCGAACTCGCCGAGTACATGCGCAGCCTCGGCGCCGCGGAGGCGCTGAACCTCGACGGCGGCGGCAGCAGCGTGATGCTCTGCGCGCCGCCGGCCGAGGGGCCGACGGTTGTCCGCATCGTCAACCGTCCCTCCACCCGCTTCCTGGGGCAGCCGGTGATGCGCCCGGTCCCCGTCCTGCTCGGCGTGCGCCTGCGGCCGTGATCATTCGTTCTTCCCCGGCAATGCTTTCTCGGAATACTCCTCCTGGAAAACGGCAGTTGATTCACTACAGAGAAAGAGGGTTACGGTATGCACCGTTCACCCTCACCGCAGCAGCAGCACCGTCCCCGTCACCCCTTTCACAACGAGAGCGCCGCCGCCCGCGGCGTCCGTCAGACAGCCAAGCGTCGCCGGCGTGTACACCCCCGAGCGCACGCGGCTTCCCGCCGCCGTCATCTCGGTGACCGTCAGCGTCCAGCCGCCGAGTTCCAACGCGCCGTTGGCTGCGAGCGCAAGGGATTCGATCACGGCATTTGTGGTCAAGCAGATCCGCGCCTTGTTGCGCGTGACCCAGTGGGTCTCTTGCAAACACTCCTCCTTGAACTTCAGCGCCGGCAGGGCGGTGAACGTGCAGTAGACGGGGTCCGTGCGGTTGCCGTCATCCGCGATGACTTCTCCCGCGCCGGACGGCGTCGCCGCGGTCGCCAGATAGACCGTGCCCGCGCCGCCCGAACCCGATGTTCCACCGCCGGGTCCGCCATAGGCGGTGATCGTCCCCGTCCAGTCGGCAAAATCGGCGCCCTCTCCCGTCAGTGTCACGGCGATACGGCCGCCGCCGGCAGTGCCATAGCCGGAAGAACCATAATTACCGTATTTTTTGGCGTCCGCACGGATCGAGCCCCCGCCGACTAAAAAGCCGGTCCGCAGGTTGACGCTGCCGCCGGAACCGGGACCGAGTCCCTCCACCCCGTCGGCAACGATGCTTCCCGCCGCCTCCACCGTGGTCGTTCCCGTCACGGTCAGTATGATGATGCCGCCTCCGGCGCTATAGATGCCGCTGCTGCCGGCGTTGGTGGGACAAAGAACGGACCCGTAGGTGTTCGTGTTCGGAGACCCACGGTTGAGGGATGTTCCGCCATGGGCGGCGCCAGGGAAGGTGCCGCCGCCACCCGATCCGGGGCCTAGTCCACTGCCATATGCCGCATATCCGCGCCCCGTGACGGTGACTGCGCCGTTGGAGCGGACCGTGAGGTCGCCAGCGAGCGTCAGCGCCAGCTTGTAGGTCTCCTTGCTGTAATTGGCGAGGTGCGTCAGCACGCCGTCACTGCCGATGACCACGCTGTTCAACCGGTTGGTGATGCCGCAGCCGATGGCGGTGAAGCCGTCGATCGTCCAGACATCGGGGTAAATGACACCGTCGTCGCCGTCGATCTGCAGAAACGAGCGCGCCGGTCCGTCCCACTGCGGCGCGAACGTCCGCAGGTCGAGCGCGGTGTCGGCACGCACGCCGAGGGCGCCGCCGCGCCGGATGATCACGTCGTCAAAGCTGTTGAGGTCCACACCCGGCGGCATCAGCGTCGAGATCCTATAGTTGTAGGTGCTGTTGTTGTTGTCGATGATCAGGCTGTCCCGGCCGTCGGCGGTCCGCCGGTAGACCGTTCCCGCCGCCGCCCGTTCTATAGTGCAACCGCCGAAAGCCGCGTTGGTGCCGTGCCAGAGGGAGAAATCGGCGCCGGGATCGGTCAGCGCGATGGCGACGCGGCCGCCGCTGCCGTCCCCTAGATTGCTGGCATTGCCGCCGTTGGCGCTGACGGCGCCGACGCCCTGCAACCGGCCGGTGGTCAGCCAGACGCTGCCGCCGGCTCCCGAGCCGTTTTGCGCCCGGGTGCCGTGCGCGCGAATGACACCCCCGGCGTCCAGTGTCGTCAGGCCCGCGACGGTCAGACGGATGGCGCCGCCGCCGCGGCCCTGGTAGCCGCCGCTGCCCAGATTGACCGGCTCGCGGATCGAGCCGTAGGTCTTTCGGTTAAAGGTGTCGGTATTGGCTTGCGTGGCGCCGCCGCCGTGTACGGCGCCGTTTAAAAATCCGCTCCCAGGACCCGACGTGGTGCCATAGCCGCAACCGTCGGCATCGATGACGGCGTTGCTGACGTAGAGGTCGCCGCCAACGGTCACGCACAGGCGATATACCTCCGTTTTCGCGTTGAGTGTATGCGCCCATACGCCGCTGCGTAGGCTGCAGTCGCCCCAAATCTGCAGGTTGGTGAAGCCCGCCGCGCCGTAGCGCGTGGCCACCGTCACCGTGCCGGTGTAGCCCTCCTGTAGCCAAGAATGGAGTGGGATGTCCAGGTCCCAAGTCATGTTGCTGGCCGTGCGCCCGTCGAGCAGGACCGCGTCGCCCGCCGCGGGCGCGACGCCCCCGATCCAGTTGGCTGCGGTGCCGGCCAGGGCGTCACCACCGTCGCCGCACCAGACGCGCGTCACGAGCCCGATATCCTCGATTTCCAGCATGGCGCTGTCCGGCGCGCCGATCGGGTAGGGTCCCGACGCCAGCGTCACCGTCACCGTCTCGACCCCCTCGACGAGGTTGTCGTAAAAAGTCGCGATCACCAGCGGCGCCGCGGCCGCGCCCGCCGGGATGACCAGCGTGCCGCTCACATCCGCGTAGTCCGCGCCCGGGGTGGCCGTGCCGCCGACGGCGTAGCTCACGGACAACGCCGCGTTGGTGGCGCCGCTGGCGCGGTGCACGGTGAAGGTCCCCGGCGTCGGGCCGATTTCCGAAGCGTCGGAGTTCTTCTCGATCCAGACATCGCCGGTGATGAAGGCCGCCGCCTCGCTCCAAACCGCGCCCGCCGCGTTCGAGGCGCAAAAGCGGTAGAAATAACAGGTGTCGGCCTCCAGACCGGTCGCCTGCACGCTGAAGCCGCCCGGCGCCTGCGGCGCCGCCAGCGTGGCGCTGTCCACCCACCCGCCGGCGTTGGTGCCGCTGTCGCTTGTTCCCCAGTAGACCGACACGGCGGTCGCGCTGGTCCCGGTCGCGACG
>CAYVKQ010000288.1:0-4375 GCA_964451945.1 uncultured Lentisphaerales bacterium | reverse complement strand
GGCGCCTCGACGGCGCCGTACGCCAAGGCGGCCGACTGGCCCGTGGCGGAATGGGACGGCGACCTGGCGCGGATGCGGGAACTGAACTTCACCGCTGTCCGGATCTTCGCTGCCTGGGACCGGATCGAGCGGCACGAGGGGACGTTCGACTATGACAAGCAGGACCGGCTGATCGATCTGGCCGGGCGGCACGGCATCCGGGTGATCCTCAGCCTGGGCGGACTCTTCGGCAACCCGTGCGGGTGCTACCAGCCGCGCTGGCTGGCGCGCAACCACACCTGCTTTCCCTGGATGCGCAAGCCGGCGGCGAACGCGGCGCTGCCCAACCGCTTCGACGTGACGACCCCGAACAGCGTCTGCCCCGACGACCCGGTCCATCTCGAAAAAGCCATGGATTTCGCGCGGCGCACCATCGCGCGCTACGCCGGCGGCGACACGATCGCCGCCTGGATGATCTGGAACGAGCCGGACCGGCGCAGCCCGTGCTATTGCACGCACACGGTGTCGCTCTACCGTCGGTGGCTGCAGGAAACGTACGGCAGCCTGGAAGCAATCAACGAGCGGTGGAGCAGCGAGTCGCCGGTGGCGTTCGCCGCGTGGGAGGAGATTCCGGCGTGCGGCATCCCGGCCGCCGCCGCGGCGCGGGACTGGCTGCTGTTCAACCAGCACCGGCTGGCGCGGACGATGCGGCAGTACGACGAACTGGTGCGCGCGCATGATCCGAAGGGGCGCCCAAGCACGGCGAACATCGTCTACCACCACGCCGCCTATGAGATCGACACCCACGGGCCGAACCTGGGAATCGATTTGGCGGCGCTCGGCGGAGCCATGGGGATCATGGGGGTCTCCTGCTACACGATCGCGCACCCGTTCGACCCGCGGCCGGCGCATGAGACCGCCTACAAGCTCAGCCGTCTGCGGAGCGCGTCGCGCGACCCGCACCGCCGCACGCTGGTGCTGGAGACGGAAGCGGGGCCATACAAACGGATGATCACCGACGCCCAGCGGCGGCAGCGCTTCTACCACCTGATCGCCCACAACGCCAAGGCGATCCTCGTCTGGAACTACCGCAGCCGCCTCTCCGACGGCCAGGTGGCCGATTTCCACATGCAGCAGTGGGACGGCGCCACCAGCCGGCGCGGCCGCAGCATCGGCGCGTTCGCGGGCATGCTGCAGCGCCACGCCGCGCTGCTGAACCGCGTCTATCCCGAGCGGGTCGCGGCGGTCCTGACACCCGAGGCGCAGCAGGTCCTCTCCTACGTGCACCACCGCTCCGACTTCATCAACCGCCACGAATCCCGGATCGGCGCCTACAAGCTCCTCTGGGACATGAACATCCCGGCCGACTGCATCGCCGAGAACAATCTGGACGAGCTGCCGCGCTACAAGGTGCTCCTGCTGCCGCTGGTCGAAAACATCGGCGCCGGCGTGGCCGAACGCCTCGCCCGCTACGTGGCCGGCGGCGGCACGGTGGTCGCCGAAGCCCCCTTTGCCTTCAAGGACATGGAGGGCCGCCTCCTCTACCGTGCCCCCGGCTGCGGGCTCGATGCCGTCTTCGGCGGGTGGACCGCCGACCGCGAGGGGCCCGAAACCGCCTCCCCCATCCGCTGTCCGGCGGGCGACGCATCCGTCCACTTCTTCTGGCATGCGTTCACGATGACGGGCGGCACGGCACTGGCCACCTATGCCGACGGCGCCCCGGCGGTGATCGCCAACCGCCACGGCAAAGGCCGCGCCGTGCTGGCCGGCACCGAGGTGTTCCGCCAGTACGCGCTCCACCCGCAGGCCGCCATGACCGCCCTGCTGCAGGATGAGATCCGGGCCTCCGGCGCGCAGCCCACCGCCTTCATCAAGGGAGCATCCAACATCGAGGTCTCCCGCCTCACCGGCCCCGGCGGGGTACTCGTGCTGATCACCAATCACAACCCGCATGAGGTCAACTTCGAAATCAAGCTGACCGGCGCGAACCCGGAGCGCTGGATCGACCTCGAAACCGGCGAGACGCGCGCGGTGAACGGAAAGATGACGATGGCGGGCGAGAGTACCGTGGCCCTCGCCGGCGGCTCATGACGGCCGCAGGGGAAAGACCGACATGAAGATCACCGAAATCAAACCGCTGCTCTGCCACTGCTACCGCACGAACTGGGTGTTCGTGAAGGTCAGCACCGACGCCGGCATCCACGGCATCGGCGAAGCCACCCTGGAGTACCGCGAGCCCGCGCTGGCGGCGGCGATCCAGGCGTTTGACCGCACGCTGCGCGGGCGCGATCCCTTCGCCATCGAGGCGCTCTGGCACGAGACCTACCGCGATGCCTATTTCCGCGGCGGCCCGATCAACATGTCGGCCCTCTCCGGCATCGAGATGGCGCTGTGGGACATCAAGGGCAAGGCACTGGGAGTGCCGGTCTATCAGCTCCTCGGCGGTCCTGTACGCGACCGCGTCGCCTGCTACGCCAACGGCTGGTTCGCGCCCGCCAGGGAGCCCGAGGAATTCGCGGAAAAGGCGAAGGCGGCCGTGGCGCGCGGCTTCACCGGACTGAAGTGGGACCCCTTCGGCAAGAGCTACCTGAACCTCGGCAAGGAGGATCTGCGCCGGGCGCTGCGCTGCATCGAGGCGGTGGTCGAGGCGGTCGGCGACAAGGTCGAGATCCTGGTCGAGGCCCACGGCCGCTTCAACGTCGCCACCGCGGTGCGTGTTGGACGCGCCCTGGAGGAGTACGGCATCGGCTGGTACGAGGAGCCGGTGCCGCCAGACAACCTCGAAGCCCTGGCCGAGGTGAAGCAGCGCGTGCGCGTGCCCGTCGCCGCGGGCGAACGGCTCTACAGCCGCTGGGAGTACCAGCGGTTCTTCAGCCTGCGCTGCGCCGACTACATCCAGCCCGACCCCAGCCACATGGGGGGCATCGGCGAAGTGAAGAAAATCGCGGCCCAGGCAGAGGCCAACCACGTCGCCCTCTGCCCGCACAACCCCAGCGGCCCGGTCGCCAACGCCGCCTGCCTCCAGCTCGCCGCCTGCACGCCGAATTTCCACCTCCTCGAAACCATGGCGCTCGACGTCCCCTGGCGCGCCGAGATCTGCGACGAGAAGGCCGTCTTCGCCGACGGCTTCATGCGCATCCCCAGCCGCCCCGGCCTGGGGATCGAGCTAAACGAGGAGGCCATCGCGGCGCACCCCTGCGAACCGCGCGATCTGCGCCACTACCGCGGCGATCTCACCGACATCCGCCCGCCCGACGCCCGGGAGTGGTACACGAGGGCTCTTGCAGAACCCCTGCAAAAGTCTGGAAACAGGGTTCAGGATGCCAGGGTTCAGGTGACAAACATCTCCTGAACCCCGAACCCGGAACCCTACGCCTGCACAAACCGGAGGTTCTACATGAGACTCAGTAGCCAGCAGGATCCCCCCATGGACAACAAAACCGTCGTTCTCGTCACCGGCGCCGTGCGCAACACGGGGCTGGCCATCGCGGAGGCGTTCGCCGAACGCGGCGCCACGGTGGTCCTCAACGGACGCAAGCCCGAAGACGTCGCCCGTGAAGCGGCGCGCCTGCGCCGGGCATACGGCGCCCCCGTGATCGAGGCGCCGGCTGACCTCGCGCGGCAGGAGCAGGTGGACGCGCTGTTCGCGACAGTCCGGCAGGCGTGCGGACGCCTCGACGTGCTCGTCAACAACGCCGTCCTCCAGGGCTGCGGCTACAGCCTCGCCGAGACCCCGCGCACGCTGCTGGAGGAGCTGTTCGCGGTCAACGTCTTCGGCGTCTACGCCTGTTCGCAGGGGGCCGCCCGCATGATGCTTGAACAGGGCCGGGGCAGCATCGTCAACATCGGCTCCAATTCCGCCGAGCGGGCCATCCGCATGCGCACGGCCTACTGCGCCAGCAAGGCCGCCATCGACGGTCTCACCCGAGCCATGGCGGTCGAGCTGGGTCCGCACGGCATCCGCGTGAACAGCGTCGTGGCCGGCTATATCCACACCCCGCGCTGGGACAGCCTCACTGGGGAGCAGACCGCGCGCCGCCACGCCAACCTCCCGCTCGGCACCGAAGCCACCGGCCGCGACATCGCCAACGCCGTCCTCTTCCTCGCCTCCGAAGCCGCCGCCAAAATCACCGGCACCCGCCTGGTGGTCGACGGCGGCATACTGGCCCAGCTCACCCCCGCCGATTGCGACGTCTGACCACCGCTTCAACCGCTTTCACCAGTAATCGATTGGCGACAGGGGGAGTCAGACAGGAAGCGGGAAAAAGTGGCAGGAGTCACGCCCTCGCCGCGTTCGCCCTGTAGCAGCGGTCGGCGACCGCGGCCATCCTGCGCCGCCCCTCTCCGGCCGCGGTCGGCGACCGCGGCTACAGCGATGCCATTCCCATCGGCCGGA
>CAYVKQ010000287.1:0-4378 GCA_964451945.1 uncultured Lentisphaerales bacterium | reverse complement strand
CCGGTGTCCACACGCCCTAGCGGAGATAGAGGAGCATGCCGACGGGGCCCCAGACGATCTCGCCCAGGCCGTCGGCCAGATCGTAGCCGCCGGTCCAGCCTGCTCCATTCTTGTGGGCGGTGGAGAGAATGCGGAGGGTCGCGGAAGCGTTGACGTAGAGCGACGTGTTGACCGTGTTGCATGCGCCGAGCTCGAGTTCGGCGATCTTCATGTTGGAAAGGACATTGATGCCGCCGGAATCGCGGACGACGAACACGACGTCCCTGTACGCCTTCACGGGATCGCCGCCGCGCGCTTCGGGGACGGGGAAGTCGGCGATGAACTTGCGCGAGGTGTTGTCCTTGATGCCGCCGTCGTTGTCGATCACCATGCAGCCCGTGCCGTCCGCGCCCTGCAGATACACCGTGCCCGCGGAGGACTTGGGCACCGATCCGGGTTGCGTGGTGCGCGATCCATAGGCGGATATGATTCCCGCGAACGCGGCGAAATCGGACGTTTCAGTCAAATACACCGCCACGCGCCCGCCGCCGCCGTCGGTGTTGATGGTGGGCGTGCCCGCATCGGCCGAAATCCGTCCCGAGCCGACGAGTCGGCCCGCGGTCATGAAGACGCTGCCGCCCGCGGCGCTGAGCCAGTCCCCGTAGCTGCCGTCGGCCTGCACTTCGCCGTCGACCGTTGCCGTGCCGCCTACACGGAGGTAGATGCGTCCGCCGCCGCGCCCGTAGCTGTAGGTCGACGACCCGCTCGTCCGCGGCCGCAGCGCCGACCCGTAGCAGGCGCACGAATCCGTGCTGTTTCTCGGCCGTCCGCCGTGCGCCGCCTGATCGCCGTTCCTCGCGCCGGGATAGCCGTTCACGAGCGAATACCCCTTGCCGCGCGCGGTGATCCGCGAGGCGGCGTCCACGGTGAGATCGCCGAGGACGGTGAGATTGACCTCGTAGACGTCGGCCGCGCCGTTGGCCGCGTGCGTGAGGGAGGCGCCGTTGCGCAGGACCGCCGCGTTGGTGACGACGGTCGGCGCGTCAAGCTGCAGCGCGGCGCCGTCGAGGGTGCAGGATTCGCCGATCACGAGGAGCGCGTTGGTGCCGCTGACGATGTTGTTCGTGCCGGTGACGTAGAGCGCGTGCACCGGGAAGGTCTCGCCCGGCGTGAGCGAGATGCGCGCGTTGGAGTCCACGACGACCATCGTCGACGCGTCCGGCACCGATGCCGGAGACCAGTTGGCGGCGTTCGCGAAGTCGTTGTTGCCGCCGGTGCCGGTCCAGGTGGCGCGCGCCCGGTTGAAGACCCAGTTCGTGTTACGGAGACCGTCCTCGCTGGGCGTGTCGGCGTAGATCGTCTTGCCGCCCGAGGCGTTGCAGTCGGAAACCCTCACGCCGGAGACGAAGGGATAGCTGAAGACGGTCAGTCTCCACGCCGATCCCGGCGTGGCGGAGGCGAGGTCGAGGTTGACCGAGCTCCCCGTCCCGGCGCCGTTCAGCCGCAGCTCGCGCACGGCGGCCAAGGATCCCGCGGCGAAGGTCATCGCCAGCGGCGACGCGGCGGCGCAGGCGAAGGTGTCGGCCGTGAAGCCCGCGGCCCAGACGGTCGAGCCGCCGCCCTTCGCGACGGTGACGGTGCTGAATTCCCGGCCGGCGGGATCAATGCTCTGCGCTCCATCGCCGCCGAGGGCCAGCGCGAACGGGGAGCCCGCGAAGGCCGCGCCGGAGAAAGTCGCGGCCGGCCCCGTGAAGGTTAGCGTTTCCGCCCCCGTCGCCGTGATCGTTCCGGCGGCCGCAAGTAGATTGGTGACGGCGATGGAATAGCCTGCCAGATCAAGCGACGCGCCGCTTTCGACGATGAGCGAATTGAAGGCGAAGTTGGAGGCGAGCCTCGGATAGTGGCCGCGGCCCGACGGGATGACGACGCAGTCGGTATCGACCGGCGCGCGGCCCTGGCTCCAGTTGCCGATCTGCGCCCAGGATTCGGGGTCGGCCGGGTCGGCGCCCAGCCATTCGTTCGTCGCCCCCGGGACGATGGCGGCGACGAAGGTCCAGTTCTCGCAGCGCGCGCCCGAGCTGCCGCTCGCGGAAATCGCGTTGCCGTCCCTCGCGTCGGAATCGGAGACGTAGACGTCGTTCACCGCGGCGGCGCCCGTGACGGCGAGGAGCCAGTAGGTGCCGTCCAGAAGGGACTTGAGTTTGATCTTGTCGTCGGCGCCGCCCGCGACGCTGAAACTGCCGGCGACGGTCGTCAGGGTCGCGTCGGCGGCGGTGCCGAAAAGCATGGTCTTGCCGGGATCGTCGCAGACGAAGTCGGCGAAGACGTTCGTGCCCGTGACGCGCGCGACGACGTTGGAGTCGGCGAACCGGACAACGGCGTTGGCGACTTCCGCGTCGCCCGAAAGTTCGGCCTGGAACGTGCCCTTGTTGGAGCGGAAGTCGCCCTTGACGGTGAGCGTGTTGCCGGCCTCCACGACCAGCCGGGCGTTGTTGGTGACGATGACCGAACCGACTGCGGTGTCGGCGACGAAGGAGGAAACGCGGGTGTTGCCGTAGGCGTTCGTCGGAAAGGCGTCGGCATTCTTGACGATGAGCGTGCCTTCGTCCTCGGCCTGGTCGCCCGTCTTGAGGTAGATGGTGCCGGCGCCGACGCGTTCGTTCTTTGTCGTTCCCTTCAGCTTCGCACCATAGGCGGTGACGTTCGTGATGGAAAAGCCGCCGAAATCCTCGCCCGGCGCCGTGAGCCACACGGCGACGCGCCCGCCGCCGCCCGCGCCGTAGGTGGTTGATGTACTATACCCGCCGTTGGCCGTGATGTTGCCGGCGCCGCGGAGCCGTCCGGTGGAAATCCAGATGGAACCGCCGGCGGCGCCATGCCAATACGCGTCAACACCGTTGGCGCTGACGGCGCCGTCGATGGTGGAAGTGCCGTCCACGTTGAGCCGGATGACGCCGCCGCCGACATTGTAAGAGGCGCTGCGGTTGCCGCTTCCGGAAAGAACCGGCCGCCGGATCGACCCGTAGCAGGCGGCGGTGCCGGCGTCCTGGGCGAGGCCGCCGTGGCTGCCGGCGCGGGAGTCGATCGAGGGATAGCCGGGCCCGGGCGCGTTGGCGTCGGCCCAGCCGCAGCCGTTGGCGTCCACGCGGGAGTTCGGGGCGACGTGCAGATCGCCGTCGATCTGCAGCTCCACATGGAAGGTCGTGCCGGTCGTGTTCTGCATCGTGTGGCGAACACTGCCGCCGTTGGTGACGACGAGGTTGCCGGCGAGCGTGCAGGGATAGTCCACCGCGAACTCACAGTTGGCGCCGATGGTGAGTGTCTTCTCCACCACGCCGTCCTCGAATTCGATGCGAGACCCCGCGCGGAAGACGCGCAGATTCATGTTGGTGAGATGCGTCGGCTCCTTGAGGACGAGCGTGCCGCCGTAGAGCGTGAGCATGTTCGCCTGGTTGCCCACGCAGGTGAGCGTGTTGAAGCGGAGCGTCACGTTGGTGCCCACGCCGAGTGAAGCGTAGTCTCGTATGGTTACCGTGTCGAAAACAAGGTTCGTTTCGCCGAGGACGCCCGTCAGAATGGTCGTGCGCCAGCGGTTGTTGTCGTTGTTGCAGCGCGAACGTGTCCAACCGCCGGGATTGGTCGAGTACTCCCAGTAGGCCGATCCGCGGCCCTGCACGACAAGGTCGCCGCGATACAGCTTGTCGGCCGTCTCGTAGTAGACCGTGCCGGGCGCGCCGCTGCCCGACGAGTATGGTCCGCCCGGCGCCGTCGCGGTGCCGGTCCAACGGGAGAAATCGCGCGCGGCGCCCGTCTGGATGAGCGCGACGCGTCCGCCGCCGCCGGCGGCCGGAGCCCAGTTGGAAGCGCCGCCTCGGGCGATGACGGTGCCGGATCCGGAAATGGAATCGCCGACGAGGAGAACACTGCCGCCGGATGACGCACGCGTTTCGGCGTTGGTGACGGCGCTCGCGCTTACCGTGCCGTTCACCGTGAGTTCGCCCTGCGATTCGATCCGCACCGCGCCGCCCGAATAGTAGCCGGTGCCCGAACCGGAGCCGAGGCAGACCGGACGGTACACCGAGCCGTAGCATGGCGGCTGCGCGGCGCTGCCGAAGCCGCCCATGCCGCCGTGTGCCGCCGTGGTGTAGGAAGCGACGCCGGGGCCGGTGTGGGCGGGGAGCCCCTTGCCGTCGGCGTGGATCCTCGCGCCGGTCCCGATCCAAAAATCGCCGCCCGACTTGGCGATGAGGCGGTACGCGCCCAAAGCGGTGGCCTTGGCAGACGCGGGCGTCATGGTTGGAAAGACTCCGCTTGAGGGATGCGCACTCACGGTCCAGGTGCCGGTTTGAAGGTCGACGCCGCCGCTCACGCGGAATTCCTTCGTGCCGTCTGCCGCTGC
>CAYVKQ010000286.1:1968-4427 GCA_964451945.1 uncultured Lentisphaerales bacterium | reverse complement strand
GGCTGGATGGCGCTCGACATCGGTCCCAGGACCACCGCCCTCTACGCCGCCGCGATCGCCGAGGCCAAAACGGTTGTCTGGAACGGCCCCATGGGCTGCTTCGAGATGGCCCCCTTCGCCGGCGGCACCACCGGCGTGTGCCAGGCCGTGGCGGCGAGCGGCGCCGTGTCGATCATCGGCGGCGGCGACAGCGTGAGCGCGGTCAACAAGAGCGGCCTGGCCGACAAGATGACCCACATCTCCACCGGCGGCGGCGCCTCGCTCGAGTTCCTCGAAGGCAAGGAACTGCCCGGCGTGGCCGCGCTCGACGAGCGGTAGGAGTCCCCATGCGCGTTGCCGTCTATCCTGGAACCTTCGACCCCCTGACGCTGGGCCATTTCGACCTGATCCGCCGCTCATCCGCGCTCTTCGACCGGGTGATCGTGGCGGTGGCCGTCGTCTCCGCCAAGACGACGGCCATGTTCACCAACGAGGAGCGGGTGGCGATGGTCCGCGAAGAGGTGGCCGCGGCGGGGCTCGCCAACATCGAGGTGGACCGCCTCGACACGCTGCTGGTCGACTACTGCCGCCGCCGCGGCGTGCGGGTGGTCGTCCGCGGGCTGCGCGCCTATTCGGACTTCGAGTACGAGTTCCAGATGGCGCTGACCAACCGCAAGCTGGCGGAGGAGATCGAGACCCTCTTCCTGATGCCGAACGAAGAGCACAGCTACGTCACGGCGAGCACGGTGCGCGAGGTGATCCGCTTCGGCGGCGACACGAGCGCCTTCGTCTCGCCGGGGGTGCAGCGGCACATCGAGCGCTTCATGTCGCAGCATCCGGAACAACGGCTCAAAACGGGGGGCTCGCATGCCACCACAGGCGCGTTTGACCGTTGATGTTGCCCGCCTGGACCGCGCGGGCGAGCGTCTCACCGGCGAAATCGCCGCCGCCGCGCTCGATCTGGGCGCCGGCGACGGGCTGGTCGAGCCGGCCTCCGACGTCGCCTACGACCTGCGGGTCGAGCGGATCGGCGACGAACTGCTGGTCCGGGGCTCGGCCGCCATGGAGGTCGCCTGCGTCTGCAGCCGCTGTGCCGAACCCTTCCGCGTGCGCGTCGCCGAGCCCGGGATCGTGACATCCTACCCGCTGGCCGGGGAACCCGATTTCGTGGACTTGACCCCCGAGCTGCGGGAAGCTATGATACTTGTCTTTCCCCGATACCCGGTTTGCCGGGGAACCTGCCGCGGGCTGTGTCCGCGGTGCGGGGCAAACCTCAACCGCGCGGCGTGCCGGTGCACAGCGCACGACGCGGACGACCGCTGGGGAGCGCTCGACGCGCTCGCCGTCGGCCGGAAGAAACGGGCGGGGGGCGCCGCCGCCGGCAGACGTGCCGGCAAGGGCGCGGGAAACAAAACGAACACGTGAATTGAGCGAAACGGAGTGGAGTCATGGCCGTACCGAAACGGAAGAAGTCGAAAATGCGCATTCGGCAGCGCAGGGGTCATTTCAAGGCGGCGGTCGCCGAGGTCGCGGAGTGCCCGAACTGCCACGGGTCGCACCGTTCGCACCGCGTATGCCCGGCGTGCGGGTTCTACAACGGCCGCCAGGTGCTGACGGTCAAGGTCGACTGAACCCGCGCGCGGTCCGTCCTGTGAAGGGGCGCGCGTCGCGGGGAGGGACGGCGGTCTTCGCCGTCCGTGTGTCACGCGCGCGGGGACCTGCGCGGCCGGCCGGCGGCATCCTTTGGAGGAAGTGCCCATGATGCGGATTGCGATCGATGCCATGGGTGGCGATTTCGCCCCCCGGGAGATCGTGCGCGGCGGGGTGCTGGCCGCCAAACAGATCAAGGACATCGACGCGGTGATCCTGGTGGGCGACGACCGGTTGATCCGCGAGGAGCTGCAGGGCTGCGGCGGCGTCGAGAGCGACCGGCTGCGGGTGGCCCACGCGACCGAGGTGATCGGCATGGAGGACGCACCGGCGACCGCCGTGCGCAAGAAAAAGGACTCCTCGATCAACCGCTGCGTCGCGCTGATCAAGGACTGCGAGGCCGAGGCGGCCGTCTCCGCCGGCAACTCGGGCGCCTTTTCGGCCGCGGCGCTCTTCGGCCTGGGGCGGGTCAAGGGCGTGGCGCGCCCCGCCATCGCCGCAGTGCTGCCGACGCGCGACCGGCCGCTGCTGCTGGTCGACGCCGGCGCCAACATGGACTGCGACCCCGCCTGGCTCGCCCAGTTCGCCATCATGGGGAGCGCCTATTCGCAGGCGGTGCTGCGGCAGCCGAACCCGGTCGTGGGGCTGCTCAGCATCGGCACCGAGGACTGCAAGGGCAACGAGATGACCAAGCAGGCCTTCCACCTCATCCAGCGCACCGGCGTGAATTTCCGCGGCAATGTCGAGGGGCACGACCTGTTCCTGGGCAAGACCGACGTGGTGGTCTGCGACGGCTTCGTCGGCAACGTCGTGCTCAAGACGACCGAGAG
>CAYVKQ010000286.1:0-1914 GCA_964451945.1 uncultured Lentisphaerales bacterium | reverse complement strand
TGAAGAAGGAATTCGTGCGGCATCCGGTCCGCATGCTGGGAGCCCTGCTGCTCAAGGGCGCCCTCAGCACCCTCAAACGGCGGATGGACCCCGAGATCTACGGCGGCGCCCCGCTGCTGGGGGTGAACGGGCCGGTGATCATCACCCACGGGGCGTCGACGCAGAAGGCGATCTTCCACGCCGTGCGCGTGGCGGCGATCGCCGCCCGCAACAACATCACCGCCGAAATCGCCTCCCGCATCGCCGCCATGCCGCTGCACGACGACTCGTCCGCGCCCCAGGCGAAGGAACCGGGGGAGCCGTAACGGCGAACGTTTGATGTTGACAAAATTCTAATTTTTGTCATTCTCATCCGCGCTTCGGCACTCTAGGTGCCGCAAGCGGGGTCCGGACGCGCCGGGGGGCGCGCCATCGGAAGCTCTGATGCAACAGGGAGTGGACGCCTTGAACAAAGCGAGTATTTTTGCAGGGCAGGGGGCGCAGGTCGTCGGCATGGGCAAGGACCTCGCTACGGCCGACGCCGCGGTGGGGGCGCTGTTCGACCGCGCCAACGACGCAGTCGGTTTCGACCTGAAGCGCCTCTGCTTCGAGGGGCCGATCGAGGATCTGACGCGCTCCAGTGTCTGCCAGCCCGCCATCTTCGTGGTCAGCGCGGCGTGCCTCGCCGCCTACCGGACGCGGTTTCCCGAGGTCCGTTTCGCGATGACGGGCGGGTTGAGCCTGGGCGAATGGTCGGCCCTCTACGCGGCCGGGGTGCTCGATTTCGATGCCACCGTGCGGGTGCTGGAGGCGCGCGGACGCTTCATGCAGGAGGCCTGCGACGAGCGCCCCGGCGGCATGGTGAGCGTCATGGGGGCGACTTCCGAACAACTCGACGCCCTTTGCCGGGCGGCCGGCGTGACCCTGGCCAACATCAATTCGGAGACCCAGGTTGTCCTCTCCGGCGCCAGGGAGGGGATCGCCGAGGCGGCCCGGCTGGCGGGCGAGATGAAGCTCAAGGCGGTGGTGCTCGCCGTCGCCGGCGCCTTCCATTCGCCCTTCATGGCCTCGGCGCGCGGCAAGCTGGAGGCGTTTCTCAAGGACGTCGTCTTCCGTCCGCCGCAGCTGCCGGTGCTGTCGAACGTCACCGGCCGGCCGCACGCGGCCGGGGGCGGGGAGGTCAAGGAGTTGATGCTGCGGCAGATGACCGAACCGGTGCGGCTGCTCGACTGCGTGCGCGCGATGCGCGCCGCGGGCGTCGACGAGATCACGGAATTCGGACCGGGCAAGGTCCTTTCGGGCCTGATCAAGCGGATCGACCGGGAATGCGCCGTGGCCAACGTGCAGGATGCGGCGTCGCTCGACGCCCTGGCCAAGCCGGCGTGACGGCGCCGCCAATGAACGGAGCAAGCGGTATGGGAAGACTGGAAGGCAAGGTCGCGCTGGTCACCGGCGCGGGGCAGGGGATCGGCCGCGCGATCGCCGAGACGCTGGCGCGCGAAGGGGCCGACATCGTGGCGTGCGGCCGCACGCCCGGGCCGCTGGAGGCGTGCGTGGCGGCGGTCGAGGCGCTGGGGCGGCGGGCGCTGGCCGTCCCCACCGACGTCGGCAGCCGCGAGGCGGTCGAGGCGTGCGTGGCGCGCACCATCGAGACGTTCGGGCGGATCGACATCCTGGTCAACAACGCCGGGGTGACCCGGGACAAGCTGCTGATCCGGATGTCCGACGAGGATTGGGACGAGGTCCTGCAGACCAATCTGAAGGGCGCGTTCCTCTTCGCGCGGGCCGCGGCCCGTCCGATGATGAAGCAGCGCGCGGGCGCGATCATCCAGATTTCCTCCATTATTGGCTTGATCGGGAACGCCGGTCAGTGTAATTATGCTGCTTCAAAGGCAGGCCTTATCGCCATGACCAAGTCACTGGCGAAGGAGCTGG
>CAYVKQ010000285.1:0-4433 GCA_964451945.1 uncultured Lentisphaerales bacterium | reverse complement strand
GCTAGGCGGGACGCCGTCGCCCCACCTACATTCGCGCACATTCGCGTGCATTAGCAATTCCGCCCTCTGCGTCTGCGTGAACTTTTTCGAAGACGAGGACGAGGACGAGGACGATCCACCCTTCCGCATGCCGCCCACTCAGCATGCGCTTCACGCTTCCCCCCGTCGCCAACCGATTGCCCACGATCATGAAACAGCCCTTGACGTCCGGACGCGGTTCGCTGTAACTTGACCCGCAGCAGAGATCGGATCGGAGGATTGTCGTGCGGAACCGAGTGCAGACGCAACCAACGTTGGTGGCACGGAGGGTGTCGAATCACTCCCGCCCTTGCATAGTGTACGCCTGTCGCGCGCTCCGACCTGTCTCAAGCCATCGATTCATCCCTGCAGCCTTTGGGGGACCGGATCCAGCGGCGCGGGCGTCAGCCAGGCGGATTTACGCCTATCATGACTCCGCCACGATCCCTTCATATGCGTCAAAGATAGACATTGCTCATGTTGCTGTCAAGCCACTTACGACTTACGACAATTTCATTGACGCATATGATTGGGCGGCGGGTCCCGCTCCCACAATATACGTGACGATCAATATGATGTTGGCGGACGGAAAACGAGCACAACAGCGGAACCGGCCCTGCCCGCGGGTGCGGGCGGGACCGAGAGGCGATAGAGACCAGAGGAAGACAGACACAGCGAAAGGAGAAACGCATCATGAGACGGATGAAGACGTGGCGATGGGTGCCGGCGCTGCTGCTGCTGCTGGCGCTGGGCGTGACGATGGCGGGGCGGGCGCAGGGGTTCGCGATCCAGTCGTTCGACGGGACGGGGCGGCTGGTCTACGGCACGCTCAATGACGGAACCAACTACAACTACCGGGTGGAGTGGGCGCCGTCGCCCGCCGGGCCGTGGAGTGATTTCACCAGTTCCGGAGCGAGTTGGCTGGGCGCAAGGCCGAAGACCAGCGGCAGCGTTGTCACGAACCTGGTGCCGATGTGCTACCGCGTGGTGGCCACCCGCGGGGATTACATGGCCATCGACGTTTCGGGCGGCACGGGAGCCTCGACCTACCCAGTGACGTACTACCGGACGCTGGCGGACGTGCCCGGCGGAGCGAACAGCGACGCCTACAAGACAACGAGCATCCTCATGCGGCTGATTCCGAAGGGCACCTTCACCATGGGCAGCCCGAGCGGCGAACTGGGGCGCTACGGCGACGAGACGCACCGGGTGACGCTGACCTCGGACTTCTACCTCGGGGTGTTCGAGGTGACGCAGCGGCAGTGGGAGCTGGTGATGGGGAACAAGCCCAGCTACTTCAACAACGCGACGTACTACCAGACGCGTCCGGTGGAGGTGGTGAGCTACTACGACATCCGGGAGAACCCGAACAACAGCGCGATCAGCCCGAACTGGCCGGCGTCCTCGCAGGTTCACGCGGACTCGTTCATGGGCAAGCTGCGGTCGAAGACGGGGCTTTCGGGTTTCGACCTGCCGACGGAGTCGCAGTGGGAGTACGCCTGCCGGGCGGGGACGGGGACGGCGCTGAACTCGGGGTACAACCTGACGAGCACGTCCAACGACCCGCGCATGTCGGAGGTGGGGCGGTACTCGTACAACGGCGGCTCGTCGTACAGCCAGGGTTGCGCGCCGAGCGCGGGCACGGCGGCGGCGGGGTCGTATCTGGCCAATGCGTGGGGGCTGTACGACATGCACGGCAACGTGTGGGAGTGGTGTCTGGACGGGGGCGGGACCTACCCTGGGACCGTGACCGATCCGAAGGGCGACTCTTCGGGGTCGGACCGCGTCCTTCGTGGCGGCGGTTGGGGCAGTTCCGCGGACCACTGCCGCTCCGCGGGTCGCGGCCACGACTACCCGGGCTACCGGAACGACAGCATTGGTTTCCGGGCTTGCTGCGCCCCCCCGGGTCAGCCGTGAGCTAAAGCAAGTCAAGCAAGGACGCTGGCGCGCGGCGACCGGTCGGGCCGGCCCCCGCGGAGCGGGGGTGAGCGGAGCGAAAGGCCGAACGGGCGACGACGCGCCAGGCTGGGGGCGAGGGGCGGCGTAGGCTGTGCGACGGGGTCTGGGGCGCAGCACCAGCGGATTTTTTTTCGGGAAGGGGCGTTCTCAGAAATGCAAATGGCGTTCTTTTCGGTGCCGGCGCGCGGGGACGCGGGGTTGCAGGAGGACCTGAACGTCTTCCTGCGGTCGCACCGCGTGCTGACGGTACACCGGGAGTTCGTCGGGCAGGGGGAGAACGCCTTCTGGGCGCTGGCGGTGGAGTACCTGGACGGGCCCGTGTCGGCCGGGGGCGGGGCGGCGGCGCGGGGCGGCAAGGAGCGGGTGGACTACAAGGAGGTGCTCGCGCCGGCGGACTTCGCCCTGTTCGCGAAGTTGCGCGACTGGCGCAAGGGCGTCGCCGAGAAGGAGGGGGTGCCGGTCTACGCGGTGCTGACGAACGAGCAGTTGGCGGCGGTGGCCACGAAGCGTCCGGCCTCGGCGGCGGCGCTGCGGGAGGTGGAGGGGATCGGCGAGGCCAAGGCGGGGAAGTATGGCGGCGACGTGCTGGGCCTGGTGGTGGCGGCGGCAGGCGATGCGGCCGCAGGCGCGGGCAAAGAGGACAAGACCGCCTGAAGGCGGGACTACGAACCTACCGTGAAACGGGTCGGCCAACTCTACGAACGCATCTGCGAGCCGGAGAACCTGCGGCTGGCGTTCCTGAAGTCCGCGCGCGGGAAGCGGGGGAAGCGGGAGGTAGGCGCGTACGCGGCGCGTCTGGACGAGAACCTGCGCCTGCTGCGCGGGCAACTGCTGGCGCGGAGCGCAGACGTAGGGCACTACCACTTCTTCACCGTGCACGACCCCAAGGAGCGGCTGATCTGCGCGGCGGCCTTCCCCGAACGGGTGCTGCACCACGCGATCATGAACGTCTGCGAGCCGGTGCTGGAGCGGTACGCGATCCACGACTCGTACGCCTGCCGCGCGGGCAAGGGGATGCACGCGGCCGTGCGACGGGCGCAGGGGTTCGCGGCCCGCTTCCCGTGGCATCTCAAGCTGGACGTGCGCAAGTACTTCGATTCGATCGCGCACGACCGTCTGCTGGCCCTGCTGGCGCGGAGGATCAAGGACGCGGAGGTGCTGCGGCTGTTCGCGGAGATCGTCGGGACCTACCGGACCGAGTCGGGGCGAGGGCTGCCCATCGGCAACCTGGTGTCGCAGCATCTGGCGAACTTCTACCTCGGCCATCTGGACCACTGGGTAAAGGAGACGCTGCGGGTGGCGGGCTACGTGCGGTACATGGACGACTTCGTGCTGTGGGGCGGGGAACGCGCCGAACTGGCCGGGCACCTCGCGGCGGCGCGGGGTTTTCTGGATGCGGAACTGGGACTGGCGCTCAAGGAGAACGTGCAACTGAACCGGAGCGAGCGCGGGGTGCCATTCCTGGGGTACCGGGTGTATCCGGGGCGGCTGGCGCTGGGGCCGCGGGCGCGCAGGCGCTTCGCGAGGAAGCTGCGCGCCTACGAGCGGGAGTGGAACGAAGGGGCCTGGTCGGAGGCGGACCTGGCCCGGCACATGGAGGCGCTGCTGTCGTACGTGCGCTTCGCGGACACGGTGGCGCTGCGGCGGCGGATCGTCGGTTGTTACAGCATGGCTTCCTGAAAACGAGAGGAGATCAATCGCCAATCAAAAATCTCAAATCCAAAATCCTTGGGGTTTCGTCCATCGGGGTCGAACCGCGTCAATCGTGGCGGCAGTTGGAACAATAACGCGAACAACTGCCGCTCCGCGAACCGCAACAACAACAACCCGGACAACCGGAACAACAACATTGGTTTCCGGGCTTGCTGCGCCCCCCCAGCTCACCGGACTGCCTGACGGCGGCCCGCTGACCCGGATGGAATCCCGTTCCCGCCTGCCTGTGCGTGCCGCACGCAGACAGGCGCAGGCGGGACGAAAACCGAAGGCGCCGCCGGAGTTGGTAGCGGAGCTGGATGGCTCCGTGAAGGCCCCGGCGGCGCCGCCCTTGAGGCTCCGGCAAGGCGCGCATGGAGAGTACGACAGGATACAAGACCCGCCAACAACCGGCTGGTGCCGACGGGATACCGCGGCACAGCCGTGCCGTTCGCGAGGCAATTCCTTCACCACGGGGCTATTATGGGCGGCGAGCGGTTCATGCGCGCCCTGCTGCGTACCGTGCCCGACGTTCGCGCACATGGAAGCCGATCGGCAGGCGCTTCGGCTCGGGTTGTGCCATCAGTTCGTTCAATACCTCGAACACCACGCGGAACTGATCATCGTATTTGGCCTCCAGATCGGCAAGCTTCCTAGCGAGGTGGGCGGCAGTTGCAGGCAGACGCGTCACGCGACACAACGCCGTGTCTCCGTGTACCCGGGCCTGAAGGCCCTCGCAGGCTTCCGGCTAAAGCCGGTACTCC
>CAYVKQ010000284.1:0-4435 GCA_964451945.1 uncultured Lentisphaerales bacterium | reverse complement strand
GGGGCAGCGTCTGCATCACCTGCACCACCCTTTCGGGCAACGGCGGAGTGATTACGGTCAATGGGGGCAATGGCACGGTGCCGGGAGCGTCGGCCGGTGGCGGCGGCGGCCGCATTTCCATTCCCTACGATCCGGTCGCCCAGGACACTCTGCCTTTGCCGCGGATCGTGTTCAGCGCGGCCGGCGGCAGAGCGGGTGGCGGCTATGGCCATCTGGGCACGCTTTACTTTTCCGACAACCGCTTCCTGACGCCGGTTTTCCCGCACAAGGGGCAGTGGACGGCCGACGGGTCGGGGCAGTGGGCGTTTGACACGTTCACGCTCACCAACGCCTGGCTCCGTTTTCCCGATGCGGATACGGTCCTCACCGTGACGAACGACCTTGTCATCACCGGCAGCGACGCGCAATGGTTCGGCCTGCAGATGACCAACGGCATGCTGGCCTGCGGTGGGAACATGCTCGTGAAGCAGAGCGGGCTCACGCTTTATGGCGGCGAGGCGGCGGTCGCCGGCGATCTGGTGCTGGACCATGCGGGCGGCGCCACGGCGGGATCGCGCATGACTCTCTTCCCGGCGGTCACCAATGCGGCCTCGCCCGACTACGGCGCAAGGGTGCGGGTGGGCGGCGAGCTGTACGTTTCACCCTATTCGACCATCTATCCCTGGGCACACAGGATCAATGGATCGACGGCGCGGTTCGAAGTCAGGGACCTGACCGTTGCCGCGAACGGCGCGATCGATGCGAATTACATGGGGTTTGCGGCGAAACTCGGTCCTGGAACAAGTGCGGATTACAGGATCGGCCCGAGCCATGGCGGCTGCGGCGGCAACAACCCGGGAGGGACGTACGGTTCGTCGAACGCGCCGGCCTATCCCGGCAGCGGCGGCAACTGGTTCGTCGGCGGCGGCGCGGTGCGCGTCTTCGCGTCGAACCGGATCACGGTCGACGGCACGATCACGGCGAACGGGCAGAACGGCGATTACTGGAACAGCGGCGGCTCGGGCGGCTCGGTCCATCTGGTCGGCAAGCGGTTTGCCGGTGCGGCCGGCGGGCAGATCCGGGCCAACGCCGGAAACGGCGCCCAGGCGTCGGCGGCGGGCGGCGGCGGCCGCATCGCCGTCTGGCGGCGGTTCCACGAGGCGGCGCCGGAACTGACGGCGAATGTCACGGCGACGGGAGGGACGGGTGCCTATCCGAGCGAAAAGGGCACGGTCGTCTGGGGATGGCTTGTCTCCCCGGGCACGGTGTTGCTGTTGCGCTGAGGGGAACGGTTGGGGGTTCAGGGACCGGGAATACTGGATACAGGGTTCAGGGAAACAGGGTTCAGGCCGAAAACACCCCCCTGAACCCCGAGCCCTGAACCCTTCGCTTGCACAGACCGGAGGGTTTGTAGGAGCCTCCCGAATCCTGATACAATGTCACGGCACAACGGAGAAATCGAAATGAACACACGCGAACAGAGAAGAGAACACCGCACAGGGTTGGCGGCGTTGGCGATGACCGGCGCCGCATGCTGCATGATGGGGGCGCACGCCGCTGATCTGGGGGCGCCGTCGCTGAATCCCGTCCGCTTCCACGACGCGCCGGCGGTGTCGGCCGTGACGCTGGTCAAGGACGGCGCGGCGGCGGCCTCGATCGTGATCGCAGGGGACGAACTGAAGCAGAAAAAAGGGATCTCCTACCGGGCGGCGCAGGAGCTCGCCGCGCATGTGAAGCTCGCCACCGGGGCCGATCTGCCGCTAGTGGCCGACACCGCCGACGTCGCCGGCGCCGTCGTGCTGGTGGGCGAATCGCGGCTGACCCGCGAAAAGGGAATCGCCGCCGCCGACCTGCCGCCGGAGGGGTTTTGCGTGCGGAGCTTCGACGGCGGCCTCGCGATCGTCGGACGGGCGCCCGACGCCGGCGGCTTCGGCGCGGAGGGGACGCTGTGGGGCGTCTTCGACGTGCTCGAACGCTTCCTGGGCATCCGCTGGTACCACCCCCGCGCCGACGGGCGGATCGTCCCGCAGACGGCGGATGTCGCGGTGCCGCCCGTGCATTACACCGACCACCCCGACCGGATCATGCGGATCATGGGCGGGGCGCCGGTTCAGTACCGCCCGGGCAAGTCTTCGCCTGTCGGCATCGCCTGCCACACCCCGACGCGGTTCGGCATTCACTTCAAGGAGGCGCCCGAATGTTTCGAGATGGATGTCGATGGTTCACGCAACGGCGGCATGCCCTGCTACGGCAACCCCAAGACCGTCGAGCTGATGATCCGCGATCTGGAGGCCTTCTACAGCGAGGGAAACAAGGACCCCTGGCGCCATCCCGCCTCCACCAACACGCTCTGGGGTCCGCCGACCGACAAGGTCTACTACATCTCGCCGCCCGACAAGGGGGTCGATTGCCGCTGCGAGTTCTGCCGCAAACTCGTCGACGCCGAGGGACCGCGGCTCGGCCGCGCCAGCCGTATCGTCGGCCGCTTCACCGCGCGCATGGCCGGGGAGATCAAGAAGCGCTGGCCCCATCTGACCGTCCACTACCTTCCCTACGCCAACTACACGCTGCCGCCCGAGGATGTCGTTTTTCCCGATAACGTGATTGTCTCCCTCTGCATGATGAGCGGTGCGGCCAATGACAAGGAGCCAGCCATAGCTGCCGACAACGACCGCATGATCGAAGGCTGGTCGAAGCTGACCGGCGGCCGGCCGATCCGCCTCTGGGAATATGTCTGCTGGCCCGTGGACGACACCGCTCTGCCGTTCCAGTACCCCCATGTGGTCAAAGGCTTCCACCAGCGGCACCGGCAGCGCGTGGAAGGCTCATTCCTCAACACCGGGTACTATCCGCCCGAGATCCCGGCGCAGGACGCCATGTGGGCCTGCCAGACGCCGGCGCTCTACTGCTGGTTCCGCACCCTTTGGAACCCCGGCTTCAACGTCGACGCCGCCCTTGCGGAGTATGTCGAGCTGATGTACGAGCCGGCGCGCGCCCCCATGGGCGCGATCCTCTCCCTGCTCACCGACCGCTGGGAGCAGACGCGCTGGAAAGATCCGATCGAGGGACACCACGTTTCGCCCTTCCAGATCCATGAGGAGACGATGCCGCGCGCCGAGGCGCTGCGGCTCAAGGCGCTGCTCGCCGAGGCCCGCGGCCTGGCGGCCGAAGGGACGGTCTTCCGGCGGCGCGTCGACTTCTTCGGCATGGCGATCGAGGCCTTTCTGAAGGAGTCAGACAGCTACCACGAGGGCGGCAAGAACCTGCCGGCGCTCAAGGCGCTGAAGGTGGGCGGCAACCCCGTGGTGGACGGCGTGCTCGACGACGCCTGCTGGCGCGATGTGGAGCCGCAGTTCTTCAAAATGGGCTTCGACAAGGTCAACACCGTGCCGACCAACAGCACCACCGTGCAGGCCGTCTGGACCGACAGCGGCATCACCTTTGCCTTCCGCCTGACCGAACCGGCGGTCGATAAGATCCGGAAGGGACGCACCCAGCGCGACCAGGAGATCTATGCGGACGACTGCATCGAGCTGTTCCTCGATGTCGAGGGGCAGCGCAAACGCGCCTGCCAGATCGTGGCCAACGCGATCGGCACCCTCTACGACCGCGGCGCCGACGGCACCGAATGGAACGCCGCGGGTGCGAAGGCCGCCGCGCACATCGGCAAGGACTTCTGGTCGCTCGAAGTCTTCCTGCCGTTCGCCGACTTCCCCGAAAAGCCGAAGGTCGCCGTCGGCTCGAAGTGGTATGCCAACTTCACCCGTTCGCGCTACGTCGGCGGCTGGGAGCTGCAGCGGTGGAGCACGCTCTACCGCGCCGGCAACCGCGACTTCCACGCGTTCGGCGAGGTGCGCTTCGTCGAATAGGGCGCTTTTGCCGCGCGGCCGCTCTGTGCTATGATGCGGCCATGGCAACGCGGCAGAGAGGCGCCGCCCGCGCGGACATGACGAAGGGCGGAGAAGAACCGTTCGACGACTCTGACTCCGACTTGGAGTACGAGCCGCCGCTGCGGGCGCCTTCGCAGCTTCCCGTGGATCTGTCGCTGCGCGAGCTGCGGCGCCCCCGCGAACAGGCGGTCGGCGTGGCGGTCGAGCGCGTCTTGCGGCGGCTGGGGGTGGAGACGTCGCCGTGGCTGGATCGCCTTGCGGAGGAGTGGTCTTCCGTGGCGGGCGCGGCGGCCGCCAAGTGCCGTCCAGGCAAGTTCCAGAACGGCATTCTCTTTGTCTATGTCCGCAACAGCGTCGACCTTTTCCACCTGCGGCGTACCGACCTGCCGGCGATCGAGCGGGCGGTCAAAGCCTTCGCCGGCGACGTGCAGGTGCGCCAGGTGAGGCTGATGATCGGCTGAGGCGCCGACGGGCGGCGAAAGGCGGACGGAGGAGGGGAGAACACGCATGGACGTGATCGAAAAACCGGAGGCGATGCAGGCCTGGGCGCTGGCGCGCAAGCGCGC
>CAYVKQ010000283.1:0-4474 GCA_964451945.1 uncultured Lentisphaerales bacterium | reverse complement strand
GCCGGTCGAGATACCACTCACCCGGCTCGCTCAACGCCTCGAAGACATTCTCCAGTCGGAAATCGACGCCGTCCCCCTTTCCCCAGGCGAGACGAATGGTCGATTAGCGGTCAAACCAGGCAATCCGCGCTTCGTCATCCACCGTGGTCAGGCGGGCGCGTGGCGCGATCCACCAGGCAAAGAACTGCACCTCGACGTCGCGAAGGTTGCGCCAGTCGGAGCGGATCTGTCCGGGCGCATAACCGAACCGGCAGGAACCCTGGCGGAAGGTCTCGCTCCAAGCGCCGGTAAAGCGGGCGTCTAGGGCGCGCTCCACCTGCCAGACGCCCTGTTTGGGCAACCGCGGCCGCAGACGCCGCTGCCCGTTGACCCAGATCTGGCGGAACAGCCAGCGACCGGCGGCGACCTCCGGTATCTCGGTGACCCAGACCTTGCGCGCGTTGACGTATTCCTGCCGCCAGACGCCCGTGATTCACCGGCCTCCGCTAATGACGGGCTCCTCGCCGGGAACAGCCGCCCACGTCACCGGCCAGGTCCGCGCCCGAGTATTCTGTTGGCGCGGGAACCCCGAATCCTGAGCCGTGAACAGCAGCGGCTGCTGCAGCTCGTAGACGCCGCCATGAATCCAGACCCGGAGCTCGACGGGTTCCTGCAGGGCCGCCTTCCGCCGCCGCACGGCGACCTGCGCCGCCTCGATCGTGCGCAAGGGGCCATCGCTGCGATCGGCGTTCGGCGCCGCCAGGCGACCGGACCAGGAGTCGTTTCCATCCGGGGAGACGTGAAATTCCAGATCTGATTTCGTCATGGCTGATTGTCACCCGCATCCCATTCGCAGGCTCGTCCCGAGAAAAAAAGAGACGGCCGGAAGGCCGATTTACCAGTCACCGACAAGCCTGCAAAAAACAACCGCGGCACCGATAAGCTCCCCGCACCCGCGAGGGCGGATCCTTCCGAACGACGGCAGATAAGCATATCGTTTTCCGGCAGGCGTGCAACCATCTTTCGAAAACCTCGACCGCCCCGCGGCTCGCCCTCGAATCGCCTCTCATCGAATAGCAGTAGCAATAAGAGCGAAGGGGCTTCGGGGCGTGAGGGAGGAATGCATGGCGTGTGAGCGAAACGGCTCATCGGTCGAGGCGCCTGCAGAACCTTTGCATGCGCCGGAAGTCAGGGATCAGGCGCCGGGGTTCAGGGCCCAAAACGACCCTGAACCCTCCGCTTGCACAAACCGGAGGTTTTGCAGGCGCCCCCATGTTTTCGGATTTGCCTGCCGACTCCCGCCCGCCTCCCCAGGCGCCCGGCATCACACCCCGAAGATCCATTACCACCAGGATGAACTCAGGCTAACTCCTTCCTGAATCAGCGGAGAATGAATATGAGTCCGCTGTGGACATCAAATTCGCTCGGACGGTGGGCGAGATAGAAGCGTTTTGCACTGGCCGTCTCGTAAACACCCCACGCATCCTTCGGCTTGTATTCCGATGTGCGCTCGTCTGACGTCATCGACTTAGATATCGCTCTCCATGAGGGATTAAGACGCGAACAATATATCGTCATCGGCTTCTTGACGAAGGGAGTTGTCACTCTCCAAACACCGGTTGTGCGGGTAAACGGCGAAAGCAAATTGTCGAACGCGGTCTCGACCGGCGGATGGGCGAGAAAAACGATTTCATTCAGATTTGTACCAGCACCGGAGAACGCGGTCGACGCGACATCCGAAAGGTTGGTGCTGCCAATCGTGAGCGACTGCAATTTGAAACCCGAGAACATGGCGTTGTTGACCTTCATCAGATTTTTGCTGGTCAAAAATAAATTTGTTATTCCACTTGTAACGTTTATAAAGTTGTACTCGGTGCCGAGTGTCGTCAGATTCGGCAGGCACAACGTTCCCTTCAGTATGGGCCCGCAACCGTGGCACCGGCCGAGTTCAACCAATGTCTCGGGCAGGTAATCATTCGCCTCATAGATCCTGCTCCTCAAAGGCGGCGTTGCGTAAAAGGGGAGGAATCTCTCACTGAGAACAGTGACCTTGGTTTTTCCCAAGCCGTCGATATGGTCGATTTTCGTACAAGCCTCGAATGTGCCTGTTTGTGTGAACGCCAGAAAATGTTCGCCGAAACGCACATGGAGAAGCGAACCGTCCTGCCCGACTGTCAACCGCGTAATATAATACGGCTCGGAAGAATCACCTTCCACATAAACAGGTAGCGTCAGATCCAGCCAGAGCGAACAGTTCTGCCCGCCATAGAATTTTCCGATTGAAAACGATCTTGCAACGGGATTCGTCGCCGCCACCGGCCCCGTCCATTCGCCGTCGGTAATCGTAGCTGAGGCCGGATGGTACGCCCACTCGTTCGGCGCGAATTCAGCCTTAAGAGATTTATCCGCGTCCATCGTGACAACGACCGTGGCGTTGGATATCTGCGATGCATCGATTCCTTCCGTCCACCGGATGAAGCGGCTGGTCGGATGTACCGTGGCACCGGCGGCAGTGACGGTGACTTGGGTGCCCGGCTTGAAAACATCAAAGCCTTCGAGCGCGCGCTCACCATCGAACGTGAAGGTTCCGGAATATGCAGTTGACGAGGCGTGAATAGCGTATCCGTCCACTTTCCACAAGAGACGAGTCAGATTACCGTTGTGTATGTACTGGCATATATTCGAGACCACCGATGAGAACGTCTCCCAAGCTCCGGAGACGGAATTGAAATGCTGCAGATCGTAACGGTCGAACCCCGTGCGCGAAAACGTGCCTTCGGCGCCGACCTGCAACCCTGTGTGAATATTCGATCCGAAGTTTCCGTTTTGCGTCATATCAGTTTCGAGCAGCACTCCGTCCGTGGGCACCGTACTGAACATCCACGCCTTGCGCGCGCTGGCGGTGGTCACGTAAACCCCAAGGCATCCCTCCGGAATTCCGGCCGTTACCTCCTCCGCTGTCGGAATCGCGACATAATCCCACCATTTCCCTTCCGTAAGCGGGACATACAGCGAAAGCGAATGCGCGCCGTTGTTGCCGCCGACGCTGACGAGTATGTTTTCAAACAGATCCCGCTTGGGAGGAGCGGCAAGCCAGGTAAGATTCGTGAACGCGACCGGGAACGCGGTCGAATAGCAACTGGTCAGATTGGTCGGACCGAGAGTGATCTTCTTGATCGGAGCGGAAGCGAAAACATCGTCCCCGATGGTGGCGAGCGCCGGCGACGGCGCGTATATTTCTTTTATGCCGGAAGTGCCAGCGATCACGCATCTCGATCCACCGAGCGTGACGATGCTCGGAAAGGACGCCTTGCCGAACAGTCCACTGGACGAATAGAACGAAACGCCGTCGATAAACGTCAACCCCGGAGGCAGGTAATCCGCCACATCGCCTTTGAGCTGAGCGTAAACAAAGCAGTAAGAACCGAATTTGGTGACCGAGCTTTCCGCGAGTCCGATGAAATTCGTGTTTCCAAAACCGGAGTCTCCCTCCACGGTGTTGAGCCGCTTCGGAACGCGTATGGTCAAAGCTCCGCTCTGACCGCCCTTCATTGATGTAACCGTATAGTTCGTCCCCTTGTAAAGGACGCGTTTAGCGTAGTCGACAACAGTCGGGGTTCCGACTTTCGATGTGTAGCCGTTGACGGCCACGCTTCGGGAGGACGGCGTGAGGTTTTTGATCGGCAGCGTCCACATCCCGTCGATCATCGAAGCCGTGTTCGTCGCGTTCCACACGTTGCTGCTGCAATTAAGATTCGGCGTGACGGTCAGGTCACCCGTAATGGTGAAGGAAACGGGATTGGTCCCGGCATCAACGCCGGCGGGGAGACCATCCCATCGTTCAAGTGAAAGCGTCCGGTTGGTCACCGTGACCGGCGCAAACCGGAAATAATAGTCGTCTTGAAAACCTCCGGCGGTCAGCGTCACCTCCCCGTTCACCCCGTACACCGCGACGGTCTTCCCGTCGGTCGATGCCGGCGTCAAAACCTCGCCGTTCTGAGACACGGTCACCGTGCAAAGGTCATATTCGTAATTTTTGACGGTAAGCGTCGCCGCCAACACATCAAACACATCGAGGGACAGTCCTGTCAGCAGGATGCCGGACAGTATCCGACATGTGATTGTGCCTTTTGTCATGGAAACACATCCTTCCGTATGTGCCCACTTCCCATTATCAGAGGCTCTTGCAACCCCCCCCGGTCGCTGCGCCTTCTGGCCTGTCTGCCTGCATAGACGTACAGACCGGCTTGCGACCGGGGCGTTTTGTAAATTGAAGCGCCCGGCTGGCCACCGTGGTCTCGCCTGACTCCCCAACCTACGCCCCATCGTCTTCTGCGCGGCAACACGCCGCGCCCAAAACGAACAAGAAAAGTGTCCCATATTTCGGAGCGTTTGTCTACCTCCCCCCCGAAACGCAAGCGCGAAAAGTTTTTTAGGGGCTGTCGGGGGAATAGCAAAAGTGGAATGCTGGAGCGAGCAAAAGTGGAATCCGCGT
>CAYVKQ010000282.1:0-4477 GCA_964451945.1 uncultured Lentisphaerales bacterium | reverse complement strand
GCTCGCGGAACTCTGTCTGGAAGCCAAGCGGCTGGCCTTGGACGCGAAGCCCGCGTCGCAAGAACTTGCCGCGACCGCGCGGCAGTGGATCGCGGAACTGCGTGCCGCCGGTCCGGTCTACTTGCAGCCGCCCGCGCAGGCCAGCACGCTGCAGTCGCCCGAGGACTGCCTGGCGGTCTTCGAGCTGGCGGTCAACTGGGAGGCCGAGAGACTCTACGGCGTCGAGGGGCTCGGGCCGTTTGATGAGTTTTGATTATGAGCGATGACAAGAGCAATGTGATCCGTTTGTTCGAGGCGGCGGGCATCGGGTGCACGGCCCACGCCTATGCGGCGGAGGACGGCCGCATCGACGCGCTTTCGGTTGCCGCTAAACTCGGCGCCCCTCCGGAGCGGGTCTTCAAGACCTATGAGACGATCTGGGTCTCGGCGGGTCGCGTGGGGCTGAATGTCGAGATCAACCCCGAACGCCTGGCCGCCTTCATCGGCGCCCGGTTTGAGCCGCTGGTGCGCGAATAGACCAAGGAGCAGCCATGCGGCAACTACTGGAGGCGTTGGAACGGAGCAGGTGCGCAGTCGTCTTCACGGGCGCCGGGGTATCGACCCTCTGCGGTATACCGGATTTCCGCGGGACGAACGGCCTCTACAGCCAGCCGGGCGCCGACAGGATGTTCGACATCGACTGCTTCCGCCGCGATCCCAACGCCTACTACCGGGGCGCGCGGCGCTGGATCTACGACATCGCGGACGTCCGCCCCGGCCCGGTGCACCTGGCGGTGGCGGCGCTGGAGCGGGCGGGGATCGTCGCCGGGGTGGTCACGCAGAACATCGACATGCTGCACCAGAAGGCCGGATCGGCACGGGTGATCGAGGTCCACGGCAGCCCGCGCATCCACCGCTGCCTCGGTTGCGGCCGCACCAAAACCTATGACGAGATCCGCCACATGCTGGCCGCGGAGAGCCCCCTGTCGCCCTGGTGCGACCACTGCGGCGAGGTCTACAAGCCCGACATCACGTTCTTTGGCGAGAACCTGCCGGCGGACGCCTTCGATGCGGCGGAGCGGCTTGCCGACGCCGCCGACCTGATGCTGGTGCTGGGCTCCTCGCTGCAGGTGCATCCCGCGTGTTCGATCCCCGAGCGGGCCGCGCGGGCGGGCTGTCCGCTCTTCATCGTCAACGCGCAACCGACCCCGCTCGACTGCCTCGCCGTGCGCCGCTACGACGACCTCGCCGTGTTCGCCGCCGCCATCTGTGAGTGGCTTGAGGCGTTCCAACCCGCCACGCCGCCGGCGCGCGAATGAGCGAGTGGCCCTGCCGTTGAAGGGAACGGATGGGCCCCATTCGGGCTCCCGACAGCGGCTTGTGTGTAAGTGGATTCAGTGCTAAGGTGGTGCCATGCAACCAACACGGCTACAAGAGGATCTGTTCGAAGGGGTGATTTCATTCCGTCGCGGCGAGGAGTGGTTGCAGCCGCTGCGGCTCAGGGCGGACGAAATCCCATTGCACAACGAGGGGTTTGCCGGACATGCGGAGACGACGGGCGGGTGCCGCCTGCGTTTCGCGACCGATTCGCGCCGCGTGGCGCTCGCGGTGGAGCCGGACCCGAACGGCGACGGCTACGAGGTTCTGGGAAGGAATTTCGCCGAGAAGGTGATCGACCGGATGGAACTGAAGGCGTAGGGCAAAGGAGGGCATCATGGGCATCCGCATCGGTGCGGGGACGGGGGAGATTCGCGTGGTGCTGGATGCGGCGGCAGGCGCGGCGGACCGTTTCGCCGCCCGCGAGCTGGCGGCGGCGCTCGGGCAGATGTGCGGACGGCGCGTCGGCACGGGCGTGCGCGCCGCCCCCGCCGGCGGGGTCAGCCTGCTGCTGGGAGCGGCGGCCGACCGCGCCGCCGGGCCGGAGGCGCGGCCCCTGGCCGAGGACGAGGTCGACGTGGCGCAGGTCGGCCCGGCCGCGCTGGCGCTGCGCGGGGGCGGTCCGCGCGGCCCGCTCTATGCCGTGTGCGAAGTTCTGGAGGCCCTCGGTGTCCGCTGGTACCATCCCGAGGTCACCGTGATTCCGCGGCGGTCGGTCATGACGCTCCCCGGACGCCTCCACGCCCGCCCCGCCTTCGAGTACCGCGAGGCCTACTGGGCACCGCTGTCCGACGACAAGCGGTTCGCCGCGCGCCTGCGGATCAACGGCTCGATCATCGGCGTGCCGCCCGCGATGGGCGGACACTGGGGATGGGAACCCTACGTCCACACCTTCTTCAAGATCGTACCGCCCGCGCGCCACGCCGGGCGCCACCCCGACTACTACTCCTTCCGCCGCGGCCAGGGGCGGGTGGTGCAGGGGGGGCAGCTCTGCCTCAGCCACCCCGACGTTCTCGACCTGCTCACCGCCTTCGCGCTGGAGAAGATGGCCGATCCGGACGTACGGATCGTCGACATCAGCCAGATGGACTGCGCCAATCCCTGCGAATGTCCAGCCTGCGCCGCCAAGGACCGCCGTGCCGGAAGCCACGCCGGCAGCCTGCTGGCGGCGTGCAACGAGGTGGCCGCGCGCACCAGCCGCGTCCATCCCGGCAAGTTCATCGGCACGCTCGCCTACACCTACACCCTCGTGCCGCCGCGGGGGGTTCTGGCCCATCCCAACGTCATCGTCCGCCTCTGCCACATGAACAACGAGTGCCAGACCCATCCGCTCGACGGGTGCGCCGCCAACCGCGCCTTCCTCGACGTGCTGCGGGCGTGGTGCGGCGTGGCGCAGCGGGTCTATATCTGGGACTACGTCACCAACTTCCAGCACCTGCTCTCCCTGCACCCCAATTTCCATTCGCTGCGCGCCGACCTCCGCCTCCTGCGCGACGCCGGTGCCCGCGGCGTCTTCCTGCAGGGATACCCGCAGCGCGGGACCTCGTTCGCCGCGCTGCACGCCTACGCCATGGGGCGCTGCCTGTGGGACTCCGGCCGCGACTATTTCGACGAGGCGCGGGCGTTTCTCGCCGCCTACTACGGCGACGGCGCGGCGCCCTGCCTGTGGCGCATGATCGAGGCATTGCACCGTCCGCCCGCCGGCGGGTTCCACCTCAGCCTCTACCGCCACCCGCACCAGGGGACGTTCGCCGCGGCGGGCCTCGCCACGGCCGAGCGCCACCTGCAGCGGGCGCGCGCCGCCTCGGGCGGCGGCGCCGCGCCGCGCCGCCTCGGCGAGGTGGCGCTGTGGATGGATTTCACGCGCATGGCCGCGGCGCCGGCCGTGGCGTACGCGCCGGGCCTGCTGCGCATCCGCGCCGCGGGGGCCGACGCCGCGGCGCGCTACGGGCGGGTGCGGCGGGAGACGCGCGCCCGCGGCATCCGCCGCATCTGCGAGTTTCCGCAGTCGATGAACGACCTCGCCGTCGCGTGGGGCTGGAGCGTGCGCGACCGCGACCTGCCGCTGGCGGTCCTCGAAAACGAGCGCGTGCGCGTGGAAATCTCGCCCGAGCTGAACGGCGCCGTCTGCGCGCTGCTCGACAAACGGACGGGGATCGACCTGCTGTGCAAACCCGATCCGCGCATCCTGGCCTATCCCTACATGACCGGGATCATCGAGGGGGTCATCGCGGAGGAAGGGGGGGCGCTGGGCTTCCGCGCCTTCGACCGCTGGCGCGTGGCGGCGGTCGGGTCCGGCCGCCTCGCCATGCGGCTGGGGTTGGGGCGCGGCTTGTGGCTCGAACGCGAGATCACCCTCCTCGGCGACGCGCCCGGCATCCGCGTGCGTTCGGTCCTGTGCAACCGTTCCGCGAAGCCGCAGAGGGTCGCGCCCCACGGGTTCGCCCTCTACCGCGCCGGCCGGCTCGACGACGTCCGCTTCTACAAGCGCGATGCCGGCGGCGCGGCGCGCGACCTGCGCAACGGCATGCGCGCCGGCGCCAACCAGGAGCAGTGGGTCAACCTCTCGGGGCGCGAGGCGCCGCGTCGGGAGTGGGGGTTCTTCAACGCGGAACTCGGCCTCGGGTTGAGCGAGTCGTTCAACCGCGCGATCGCGTTCTGCGGGTCGAACGGCCATCTCGACACGCAGCACATCCTCACCGAGATGAAGGCGCGCCCGGTCCTGCTGCCGCCGGGCGGGCGGCTTGCCTGGGACCGGACCTTCCGCTTGCTGCACCAGGCGCCGGGCCATGCGGCGGGCGGACGATCCGGCCGGGGCGGGGTTCCGCAGGCGTCTCGAAAAGGTCATCCGGGTCCGTGATGTTCGTGGGTATGCGCGGTTGCGTTGGTGCGGGGGCAGCCCCGTTTCACTGGCCGCACCAGCATCTCCGTATCCATCGTCCTCGTCCTCGTCCTCGTCCTCGTCCTCGAGTGGGGCGGATGGCGGATCGGGGGAAAGGTGCCGTCCCCCGGCGGCGGGCGTCACGTGGCGCGGCCGCGGCGCGGCGCGCCCGTCCTGGCCGCCTTCGGACGCCGGGCCGCGGCCTTCGGGTGCGACGAGTGACGGGCTTGCCGCGTACCC
>CAYVKQ010000281.1:0-4488 GCA_964451945.1 uncultured Lentisphaerales bacterium | reverse complement strand
GCGGGGTCAACTTCGACTATGCGGGCGGCGGCGTGCTGATCGAGCCGTCGGGCGGTGCGCTCGTCGGCTGCGTCGTGACGAACAACGCCGTTGCGAACTACACGTCCCGCGGTGCGGGTGTCGCGGCGTTCGGCCGCCGGTCGGTCGTCACCAACTGCATGATCGCCGCGAACCACACGTCGAATTTCCGCGGTTGGCCGCAGTTCGGTCTGGGCGTCTACCTGGGCTCCGGCGCGACAATGGTCGCCTCGACCGTCCGCGACCATGCGCCGGGGGGAGATCCCAGGGGCGCGGTCTTCCTCGGCAAGGATGCGGTCCTGCGCAACTGCCTGATCGCAGACAACACGATGAGCGTCGGCGGCGGCGTTTCTGCGGCGTCGGCGGGAGCGAAGGTCGAGAACTGCACGATCGTCGGAAATGTCGCGCCGACGGGCGGCGGCATTAGTTCTGCGGATTCGTCCGTCACGGTCGTCAACACGATTCTGCAGGACAACGTCGCGGGAGACGGAACGACGCCGAACGACTGGAACGGATCGGGCTCGGTCACCTATTGCCTGTCGCCGTCGGCGCTTCCCGCCGGCGAGGGGAATGTCGTCGGGCGGGCGACTTTCCGTCCCGGTTCGTGCCGTCTGGCGGGGGATTCGGTCGGCGTTGACGCCGGAACGGACCTTGACTGGATCGACGGCTCGGCCGTTGACTTCAGGGGCCGTCGCCGCAAGGTCCGCGGGCGCGTCGACATCGGCTGCTGCGAGTGCCAGAACGGCGGCCTGATTCTGCTCGTGCGATAAGGAAATGGAGGTCGAAAGATGAAAGGTGCAAAAGAGTGTTGTGCGCTTCTGGCGGTTTTCGCCGCGCTCGGCGTACGGGCGGACGTTTTGGAGGTCGGTCCGGGCAAGACCTACACCGACATTGCGACGGCGATTGGGGCGGCGAACGACTACGACACGGTGCTCGTCTACGATGGCACTTACGAGATCACCGCGCAGATCGAGGTGACGAAGCCGATTACGGTCAAGTCCGCGAACGGCGTCGACGTGACGCGGGTCGTTCGTCCGGACGGGCATGGCGTGACGGATCGCAGCAAGCAAGTGACTGTGGAGACGGGGGCGCGACGCGTCCTGTACATCAACAATCCCGAAGCCCGCGTCGAGGGCATCGCCTTTTGCGGCGGCGCGGTCTGGAATGTCGCGAACGAGTACGGCGGCGGCGTCCTCATCGGTGCGGACGGTGGCACGCTCGCGAACTGCACGGTGACGAACAACTTCTGCCGCAAGCCGTCCTATGGCGGCGGTATTGCCGTGACCGGTGCCGCGGGGCTCGTCACGAACTGCCTTGTCTCGTCCAATTACAACTACCGCTGGTCGTCGGGCGATGACTACGGCCGCGGGGCGGGCGTGTACATGACGGACGGCAACGTCGTCGATTCGACGCTGACGGGGAACGGCACCTACGCCGTCTACGGGGCGGGTGCCTATCTGACGGGCGGACGGATGTCCCGTTGCCGCATCACCGGAAACAAGGCCGGCAGCGGGAACTTTAAGTATGGCGGCGGTATCTATCTGGACGGGGCGTCAGCTCTCGTCGACAACTGCCTCATCGCCGCCAACACGAGTGCCGGTGACGGCGGCGGTGCCTACGTCAATGTCGGCACACTTGCCAACTGCACGATCGTCGGCAACACGGGTGCGGCGGGCGGCGGCGTCTGGGCGAGTGCGAGCGGGAAGGTCTACAACTGCATTCTTTCGGGCAATAAGGTGACGGCGGACACCGGTGCGGGTGCGCCGGAGTGGTGCGGAGCTTCGGCGACCTACCGCTACTGTCTTTCGCCTGTCGCGTTCCCGTCCGGCTCGACGGGATGCCAGAAGGTGGACGATCCGTGCTTTGTCGACGCCGCGCGCGGGGACTACTCGCTGTCGCCGGAATCGGACGCGATTGACGCGGGGCTGGCTGACGTGCCGGGCGTGACGCAGACGCTGGACCTCGCGCGGGCGAACCGTTTCTGCAACCGGATCGACATCGGCTGCTACGAGTACCAGTACAGCGGCGTGCTGGTGTCGATCACCCAGTCGGGCGATGACCAGACGACGCGCGCGGCCATGACGTTGACGGTAAAGGCGAAGGTCGAAACGGCGGACGCGCTCGCCTACCGCTGGAACTTCGGGGACGGCTGGAGCGACTGGAGCGAATCGAACTCGCGTACGCATCGTTTCGGAACGACCGGGGAGCAGACGTTCTCCGTGCAGGTGCGCGTCGGGTCCGAGGAGCTGGCGCCGTCCGCGGGCAAGGCGTTTGTCTACCCCGAGAAGATACGCGTCGAGCTTGACGGCAGCGGGGATTTCGCAGACGTTCCGTCGGCTCTTGCGGTGGCGGGGAATGGGACGGTCGTCCAGGTCGGCGCCGGACAGTTCGACTTCGGGGGCATGCTGGTCATTGACAAGGCGATTCGGCTGGAAGGTGCCGGCGCCGAGCGGACGGTTCTTCACCGCACGGACGGCGCGGCGGTCGCGGGGCAGGCGAACCGCGTGCTGCTGATCAATCACGACAAGGCCGTCGTTCGTGGCGTCGCGGTGACGGGCGGATATGTCTACGGCGCGACCGGCGAGTACGGCGGTGGCGTGCAGATTGGAGTGAGGGGCGGTCTTTTGTGCGATTCGATTGTCAGCAACAACAGCTGCCGAACGGCATCATACGGCGCAGGCGTGGCGTTGCTCGGCAACCTGTCCGTCGTTTCCAACTGCCTGATCGCCGCCAATGTCGGTCGCCGTTTCTCGTCGTCGGACGGCGAGACTTCGGCCGGCGGCGTCTACCTGGTCAACGGTCTGGTGACGCATTGCGTCATCACGAACAACGCCTGCGGTGGCAATGGCGCCGGCGTCTATATCGCCAATGGCCGCCTGACGCATTCGAGAGTCATTTTCAATCGAAGCACTGACGGAGCCTGGTGCAGTGGAGCGGGGGTCTACATCGATGGCTCGGGTTCCGCCGACAATGTCCTTGTTTTTGGGAATAAGACGGGTTTGACATGGGGCTCGTGCCTGGGTGGCGTCTATTTGAACCGTGGCACGCTTCTGAATTGCACGGTCGTGTCCAATACGAATGCGAAGAGCGGGGCTGGTGTTTATATCGGAGGGGCTGGCGGGAGAATCTTCAATACGGTGATCGAGGGGAACTCGCTTGCCGATGACGTTTCGTGTGCGACAACGAACTGGTTTGCAGCGGGGGGCGTGACGTTTGGCCATTCGATGTGTCCGGAAACGCTTCCGTCGGGCGACGGCAACGTGCAGGCGTCCGCCGTCTACGCGGATCCGGAGCGCTATGTCCTGAAGGCGCGCACGGCCGGATGGAAGGCCGGCACCACGGTCGGCTACGAGTCGACGCTGGTCGGAGGAACCGACCTCTGGGACACGCCGCGCGTCCGGCGTGTGAATCGCAAGGGCGTGGCGCTCGTGGACATGGGCTGCGCAGAATCGGCCTGGGAGGGGAATGGATTCTGCGTCATCGTCCAATGAAACGGCTTTGAAGGAACAACAGGAGGAAATAGGATGAGCAGATTGTGTTTTGTTGTCGCGGCGTTGGCGTCCGGGCTTTCCGTCATTGCGGGGGAAGTCGACCTTGCGACGGCCGAGGTCTATGTCTCGACGAACGCGACGTGTCCGGAGGTCGAGGCGGCGAAGATGCTGATGCGCGCGCAGAAGATGGTCGCGGGCGGCGTCTGGGAGGAGAAGGTGGAGCCGAAGACGGCCGCCGAATGGCCGAAGAGCGGCATCGTCATCGGCTGGCAGGAGTCCGCGCTCCTTGCGCCCAAGGCGAAGGAGCTTGGACTGAAGCCGTGGCGCGAGACGAAGAACCTCGGGGATACGATCGTCCAGAGGAAGGTCGGCGCCGTCTACGTGATCGCCGGCAACTCGCCGGAAGGGGCGTTCTACTCTGTCGCGGACGTCCTCTACGCGAACGGCGCCCGATGCATCCACATGGGCGGCGCGAAGGACAACTATGCGAGCGGGCTCTACCTTGAGTGGATGAAGGCGCTCAAGGCGCCCGAGGCGAAGTCCTACACGCCGGTCGTCGCGCTCCGCACGGGCTTCGCGTCGCGCGAGGGCAATGGCGACGCCGGACGCATCGCCGCGAATCTCTTCGCGGTGATGAACGGCGGCGCACCGGAGGGACCGCTGGAGGGCGGCCACGCCCGCCGGTCGATCGGCTGCGAGGCGGTCCAGCCGCCGGTGAACGATTTCAAGAAGCATCCCGACTGGTTCCCGCTCGTCGACGGCAAGCGGTGGCGTCCCGTCGGCGGCTGGTGCTGGATCGTCAACGGCTGCTTCATGAGCGAGGAGTTCAAGCAGTGGGTGGTCGACCACGAGACGGCGGCCTACCGGCGGCAGGGCGGCGCAAACATGATCACGGACTCGTGTCTCACCGACTCGGACGGCGGGCAGGACTGCCAGTGCGAGGGCTGCCGGAAGCTCCGCGCGGACTATCCCGGCTCGG
>CAYVKQ010000280.1:0-4489 GCA_964451945.1 uncultured Lentisphaerales bacterium | reverse complement strand
CAACGTCCTCTTTGTGGAGGAGGACGCACCCGAAGCCACGATCCACGAGCTGGGGCACAGCGGCCCCGGACTGTACTTCTGGAGAGAGCAGTACAACATGCCAGAATACAGCCCAACCGGGATGCAACTGACGGGCGTGACCGCCGTGGGGAGCGAACCGGAATCGCGGATCTTCCCCAACCCGAACAGCAGCAGCCGGTTTGTCCATCTCGGAGGGCCCGGCAGAGCCTGGAGTCCCGGACGGATCGTCATCGACACTATGGGAAGTATCAATCCGAGCTGGGTGGCGCCAAGCACATTTTCCTCGTTCGCCGACTGGCTGCAAGCAACACTGGGCGGCCTGTCGGCGCCGGTCGTCCCGAACGTGACCGCCGGCGCGAACGTCGCCGCGCCCGCGGGCATGCGGCGCATCCTCTTCAGCATGAGCACCGTGCGCCACCCCGGCGAGGCCAAACACCTCCCCGACCTCGGCACCGTGCGCGCCTGCGACGTCACCAGCCTCGCCGGCGGGATGATCCGCAACACGCACGATCCCGCCTTTATGGACTATGTGATCGAGGCCTTCGACGCGGACGGCGCGCGCGTGTTCATCGAGGGCTTCCAGATCAACGGCGACATCCCGGGGCCGCCGGCCGAGGACCGCTTCACCTGGGAGAGCACCTGCGACATTCCGGAGAACGCCGCGCGGCTGGTGGTGCGGCACGCGGTGAGCGCGGAGAACGTCCTCTACTTCGACCAGTCGCTCATGCCGGCGCTGTCGGCGCGCCTTCTCTCCCCCGCCTCCGGTTCGGTGATCGGCGACCTGCTGACCGTCCGCTGGGAGGCGGCGCCGACGGCGACCCCGTCCCTGCACCAGCAGCCGCCGCAGCACCTGCTGCTGGCGAGCTTCGACGGCGGCGCGACCTGGAAACCGGTCTCCGGGCAGACCGAAGGCAGCGAGGCCCTCGTGCCGACGACGGACTGGCCGTCGGAGACGCCCGTTTCGCTGCGGCTGCTCACCTCGGACGGCCTGCGCGCGGTCGTCTCGCAGGCGGACAACCTGCGGATCCCCAACCGCCCGCCGCAGGTCACCCTCCTCGGCCCGGCGCCGGACGCCGCGTCCGAAGTCGACGTCACCTGGACGCTGCGGGCGGCGGCGGCCGATCCCGACGGCAACCTGCCGGACGGCGGCGGCGTGTGGACCTCTTCGCTCGACGGTGTCCTCGGCAACGGCGCCACACTCTCGGAAGTCACGCTGAGCCCCGGCACGCACTCGCTCGCCTACGCCGTCACCGACGCCGCGGGCGCGACCGGCCGCGCGGCGGTGACGGTTCAGGCGGGGTTCCCCTCCAACACCGTCCCCGTGACGCTGGCCGAAGACGCGCTGCAGGTCATCGTCCCCGGACGGGACCGCTATGCGCAGGAGTGGAGCCCGCTGGCCACCGGCGCGCTCCACACGGCCATGCTGTCGCTGCGGGTGAACGGGCAGCGCGTGGCCCTGCGGGCGCGCCTCTACCTCACCGCCCCCGGCGCGGCCGAGCGCCTGCTCGACGAGGCCGTGCTCGAAATGGTCCCCTTCGCCGCCGCGGACCTCGCCGCCTCCTTCACCCCGGACGTCCCCGGCGAGTACCGTTTCCGGGCGACGCTGGAGCGGGGCGCGCCGGCGGCGCCGGCCGACGGCCTGCCGCAGTGGACGTGGCAACCGGAGGCCGAACGGTCCTGGACGCATTCCACCGATCCCGACGCCACCGTGGCGATCACCTCCGAGGGCGGCGGCACGGTCTGGCTCGCCCCCGGAGGCGAGCCGTGCCCCACCCCCTTCGCCGGCCGCTTTGCGCGGGGACGCGCGCTGCTGCTGCTCGCCGTGCCGGAACCCGGCTGGCGGTTCGACGGCTGGGACGGGGCCGCGTCCGCCACCGGCAACGCCCTGTCGCTCATTGTCCGCCCCGGGGTGCGGGCGCACGCCCGCTTCGTCCACGAGGCACCGGCGGCGCCGGGTTCGCTGCGGGTCAGCCTGCGCGACGCGGTTCCCGGCGCGGAACAGATGGAGTGGCAACTGCTGGGGAACACGGCGTGGCAGCCGGCGGGCGGGACGCTCGCGGGGCTGCAGCCCGGTTCCTACCTCGTCGCGTTCCGCAACATCCCCGGCCACCCCGGCGCTTCGCCGCGCCTGGTGGGGATCGGCGAGGGCGAGGAGGTCGAGATCCGGCACGCGGTCGAGGAGTACGCCATCCTCGTGACCGTCGATCCGGACGGCGGCGGCACCGTCGCCGGCGAGACCCGCTACGAGCCCGGCGCCGCCGTCCGCCTCGTCGCGGAACCGGCGGCGCAGCACTTCTTCGTCGAATGGACGGAGAACGGGACGACGATTCCGGGAGGACGAGAACCCGAACTCACCTTCACCGCGGACCACCACCGGCAGATCACGGCCCGCTTCCGCCACTTCATCAGCATCGCGACGGTCGACGACCTGCAAAAGATCGGACGCGACCCCGCCTTCCCCGCCTCCCACGCCTACCGGCTGAGCGGGGCGGTCGACGCCCGCGCGACGCGGACGTGGAATGGCGGGCGGGGATTCGAACCGATCCCCAGGTTCGACGGCTTCTTCGACGGCTGCGGGTATCCGATCACGGGGCTTCACATCGACCGTCCCGCCGCCACCAACGTCGGCTTTTTCTCCTACAATGATGGGGGCACCATTACCGACGTCGTCCTGAAGGAGGGTTCGGTTCGCGGGCAGATGTACGTCGGCGGCCTGGTCGGATCCAACTTCGGCGTGATCCGCCGTTGCGAGTCCGATCTGTCGGTGCAGGGCACCTTCCACGTCGGCGGATTGGCAGGGGAATCGAAAGGGGGTGGAAAGATTATCGAGGGGTGCTGTGCGCGCGGTCCCGTGACCGGAGAAAGGAATGTCGGCGGCCTGGTCGGGATCAACGTCTTCGGCTCTAGCGTCAGCGACTGCTTCGCCGCCGGTTCCGTGACGGCGAGCGTCGGGGACGGCGGTGGGTTGGTCGGCAGATCGCAGGAGGGAACGATCACGCGCTGCTATGCCGTTGGCCCGGTCAGCGGCGCGGCCGGTTCGGTCGGCGGCCTGATCGGCGAGATGTGGGTCGGCGATTTGTTCAACAGGATGGTCTTCGCCAGCTTCTGGGACACGCAGACGAGCGGCATGGCCACTTCGAACGGTGGCACCGGAGGCCTTCTTGACGAGCGAAACAGCGGCACCGGCCACACCACCGCCGCCATGCGGCAACAGGCGACCTTCGCCGCGGCGGGATGGGATTTCGACACCGTGTGGACCATCCGGGAGGGGGCCGGCTATCCGTACCTGCGCCGCGCGTGGACGGCGCCGCCCGACGCCGGCTCCGTCATGGTGGCGTTCGACGCGCAGGGCGGCGCGGTCGACACACCCGCCAAGACGGTGGTTCGCGGAACACCCTACGGGGAACTGCCGGCGCCGACCCGCACGGGCTTCACCTTCGGCGGCTGGCGGACGGCGCCGAACGGCGGCGGCACGCCGGTGACCGCGGCAACGCCCGTGACCGCGGCGGCGGGCCACACGCTCTACGCCGACTGGACGGAGGGCGGCGACGAGCCGCTGGCGACCGCCGGCTCGTTCGACGGATATTTTCACCGGGCGGACGACTTCGACGGCGCCCCGGCGACGGCGGTGCGGGGTACGCTGACGGTCAAAGTCACATCTCCAGACGGCAAACTGTCGGCCAAGGCGGCGCTGCAGGGCGGCAACGTCAGCTTCAGCGGCAAGGCGTGGAACGAGGTCGCGGCCGACGGCACCCGCCGCGTCGCGCTCGCCGCGCGCGGTGGCGAGACGCTCGACCTCTTTGTGCGCCAGAACCGGATGTGGGGGACGCTTGCCGGCGGCAAGGCGGGCGACGCGCCGCTCGCCCTTGCCGGCGGGCGCAACCGCTTCGCCGACCGCGCCGACGCCGCGGCCGCGGCGCTGCTCGAAGGGTTCAGGGGCTACTACACCGTCGCGCTGCCGGTCTTCGACGCGGTTTCGCACGGCGAGGCGGATGCCGCGCCCGGGGGTGCCGGCTACCTGGCCGTCACCGTCGGCGCCAAGGGTTCCGCCAAGGTCGCGGGGGTGCTGGCGGACGGCACAAAGGTGTCGCGCGCCGGCCGGCTGATCCTCGACAACGGCGAAGGGCCGGCCGCCTGCGTGCCGCTCTTCGCGCCGCTCTACACCAGGAAGGGGTGGGCCGGCGGCCTGCTGCGGCTCGATCCGGCGGCCCGCACCGTCGCGACCGACCGCGACGCCGGAGGATTCGTCCGCTGGGAGAAACCCGGCAGGGGAATCGACGGCTTCAGCCTGCTGCTCGACGCCTGCGGCGGATTCTACAGCTCCGCGGGCGCGCTGGCGTCGGGATATCTCTTCAGCGCCGATGCGGGCGAGGCGCTCTACCACCACGCGGAGGGTGTCGCGGAGCCGACGGCGGTGCCGCAGGGCGTGGCGGTGGCGGTCGCAGGGACGCGGCTGACGGTCGCCAAG
>CAYVKQ010000279.1:0-4518 GCA_964451945.1 uncultured Lentisphaerales bacterium | reverse complement strand
GAGCTGTTCCGCCTGGTGCCGCTGGCGGCGGGGTTCGGCCTGATGGCCGTGGTGACGCTCACCGCCGGCGTGCTGGCGGTGCGGCACCGCGCGCCGCTGCTGGCGGTCCTGGGGACGCTCGGCGGCTACCTGACGCCGGTGATGCTGCAGAGCGACGCACCGCAATGGACCTGGCTCTACGGCTACCTGCTGGCGCTGCTGGCGGGCGTCGCCGCCGTGGCGGCCTGGCGCGGCTGGATGGGGCTGGTGGCGCTCAGTTTCCTCTGCCACAACGCCCTCTTCCTGGTGATGTGCGGCGGCGATCCCGGCACGCTCGACGCCGTCCGCACCGTCCCCTTCCTGGCCCTCGCCTTCGTCGGCTACACCCTCGCCGCAGCAGCCGGCGGACTGGCCGGCAAACGCGAAACGACGGTCATCGAGCTCTTCGGACTGGTCCTGGCCGCGGCGCTCTTCGTGATCTTCGGCTATGCCGTCGTGGAGTCCGCCTACGGCCGCAGGGCGGTCGCCTGGCTGACGCTTGGCATGGCCGCCCTCTACATCGGCCTGCTCTCCCTGCTGCTGCGCCGCGCCGCCCACGACAAGGCCCTCGCCGCGGCGCTGCTCGCCCTCGGCGCCGCCGCGCTGGCGCTGACCCCGCCGCTGCTCTTCAGCGAAGGGACGCTGACCGTGTCGTGGGCGCTGCTGGCGGTGGCGCTCTGGTGGATCGCCGGACGCGTGGGAAGCCCGCTGCTGCGCGTCTGCGCGGCCGTGCTGCTGGTGCTGGTGACGGGCAAGCTGCTCACCGCCGACCTCGAGCGGCTCTGCATCCGCTACGCCGCGCATGCCCGCGGCTACTTCGACGCGCTGCCCGGACGGGCGCTGAACGTCGGCGTGCCCGTCGCCGCGCTGCTGTTCCTGGCGCGGCGCGACCGCCCCTGGCGCCTTCCCTGCGGCTACGCGGCGCTGGCGGCCGCGTTCCTCTTCCTTTCGTTCGAGGCCTCCATCGTCTGCCGCCACTTCCTCCCCGGGTTCACCGCGGGCGCCGTCTCGCTGACCTGGGGCGCACTCGCCTTCGGCTTCGTCTGGGGCGGCATCCGCTACGCGGCGAAACCGCTGCGCGTGATCGGCCTGGGCCTTTTCTGCCTCACCGTGGCCAAGGTCTTCCTGTACGATCTCGCCGACCTCGAATCGATCTACCGCATCACGGCGTTCGTCGCGCTGGGCATGGTGCTGCTGCTGGCGGCGTTTCTCTATCTGGGCGGCGCGCCGTCGCGCAAGGAGAAGAAGGAGCGCCCATGACACGAGCGATGTGCCTGACGGCGGCGGCGATCTTCGCAACAGCGGCGGCGGCCGCCGCTGGCGGGTCGGGCGCGCTGCTCCCCGAGACGCCGCTGGCGGGCGAACACCTGGTCGCCGCGCCGCTGCCGGCGGAACTGTTTGCCGCCGCCGACGCCGCCTTCGGCAACGTCTGGGTCGAGGACGACACCGGCGCACGCGTGCCGACGCTGATCGAGCCAGTGACGCAGCGCGCGGCACGCACGGTGCGCGAACCGTGTGCGCTGCGCCGGACGCGGGCGGAGCTTTCCGACGACGGCACCGCGCTCGAACTCGATTTCGGTCTCGCCGACGGAGCGGCACCGCCTGCGGGGCTGACGGTGCAGACGCCCCTGCGCGACTTCCGCCGCCGTGTCCGCGTCGCGACCTCGGCCGACGGCACAACCTGGCGGACGCGGACAGAGGACGCGGTGATCTACGGGTTGGCGCGCTTCATCGACGTGCGGCAGTGCGAGGTCCGCTGGACGCCCGAGCCCGACGACCGCCATGTGCGGATCACGTTCCTCGACGCGGGCGCCGAACGGACCGACGCGGCGCGGCAGATGACCGTCACTTCGGAGGGCCACGCAACCACGCAGACCATCATCCGGACTGAACCGCTGCCGGTGACCCGGATCGATTTCTGGCGCGAGCGGACGCAGCAGGTCTCTGGCGAAACACTCCTTGCGCCCTATCCGGTTTATGCGCGCGCTGCCGGCGTCGCCGACGGCTGGCAGGTGATCGACCTCGCGGCGGGCGGAGTTCCGCTCAGCCGGCTCACGCTGCGGACCGGCGACCCCCTCTTCAGCCGTGCCTACACGCTGCACGGCCTCGAGCCGCGGGAGGGCGGCGTCCGCGAAACGCCCCTTGCCGCGGGAACCCTCGCGCAGATCGATTTTCAGGGAGTCGCCGCCACCAACCTGGCGGTCGCCTTCGCCCCGCGGCGCTTCGAGGTCTACCGCCTGCGGCTGGCGGCGGCGAACGGCGCCACCGCGGCGGTGGCGGTCGCCCGCGCCGAGGGCCCCGCCTGGCAGGCGGTCGTGCCGATGCGCCCCGGCAGGCGCTACACGCTGCGCGTCGGCGACGACCCGCCGCCGGACGACGGCGGCCGAGCGGCGGTCGCGGCCCTGCGAACCGCGGGTGCGGCGACGGCGGCCGGCCGCGTCGAAGGGTTCACCGCGGCGCCCGGCCGCGCGGGACCGCGGCTCGGCAAAACCCATCTGCTGTTTCTGGCGATGCTGACCGCCGGCGGCGTCCTGCTGTGGACGCTGCTGCGGGCGGCGAAACGAATGAGGTAACACCATGTCGCAACGAAAGACAAACGCAATCAACCCGAAATTCCCCTTCCTGTGGCACGGCGGCGACTACAATCCCGAACAATGGCGGCATGTGCCGGGGACCGTGGACGAGGACTTCCGCATGTTTCCGCTGGCCCGCATCAACACCCTCACGGTGGGCATGTTCTCGTGGGCGGCCCTGGAGCCGGAGGAGGGGCGCTTCGCGTTCGGTTGGCTCGACGACATGATGGAACGCGCCGCCGCGCAGAAGATGGTCGTGGTGCTGGGCACTCCCTCTGGCGCCAAGCCGGCCTGGCTGGCCCGGAAATACCCGGAAGTGCGCCGCATGCACCCCGGCGGACGGAGCGGCACTCTGGAAGTGCAGCGCGAGGCGCAGCTTACCCGCCACAACCACTGCTTCACCTCGCCGGTCTACCGCAGGCTGGTGCAGCGGATCAACCGCGCGCTCGCCGAACGGTACAAGGGCCACCCCGCGCTCGCCATGTGGCACGTCTCCAGCGAAATCAACGGCGAGTGCCACTGTCCGCTCTGCAAGGCGGCCTTCCGCGACTGGCTTAAACGGCGCTATGGTTCGCTCGACGCGCTGAACCATGCCTGGTGGGCCGATTTCTGGGCCCACACCTTCGGCGCATGGGAGGAGATTGACTTCATCGACGGCACCCTGCCGTCCATGATTGTCGACTGGAAGCGGTTCGTCTCCGACCAGACGGTCGACTTTTTCCAGGCGGAGACGGCGCCGCTGCGCGAGGTCACGCCGCACGTGCCGCTCACGGTCAACCTGATGGGCTTTTTCGAGGGGATCGACTACTGGAGGCTGGCGCGTGTGATCGATGTCGCGGGATGGGACAACTACCCGGTCTACCACGACCGCCCCGACAACGAGGCAACCGTCGCCTTCATCAGCATGACGCACGACCTCAACCGCACCCTGGGCGGCGGGCGCCCCTTCCTGCTGATGGAATCGTCGCCGAGCGTCTCCTACTGGTTTCCCGCCAACCGTCTGCAACGGCCGGGACAGCACCGCATGAAGTCGCTGCAGGCGGTGGCCCACGGCGCCGACAGCGTGCTGTATTTCCAGATGCGCAAAGGGCTGGGCGGCAGCGAGAAGTTCCACGGCGCGGTGATCGACCACGTCGGCCACGAGCACACGCGGGTCTTCGACGATGTGGCGCAGGTCGGCGCCGACCTGGAGAAACTGCGCGCCGTCGTCGGCACGCGCATTCACGCCGACGTCGCCATCATCTACGACTGGGAATCGGCCTGGGCGCTGCGGGCGGCATCCGGGCCGTCCGATATCGCCAAGGATTGCCTCGGTTGGGCGCGTGACCATTATCTCCCCTTCTGGCGGCGCGGCGTCGGCGTCGACACGCCCAACGCCGATGCGCCGCTCGACGGCTACAAGATCGTGGTTGCGCCGTCGCTCTACATGGTGCGTCCGGGCTTCGCCGAGCGGGTCGAGGCCTTTGTCGCGGCCGGCGGCATCTTCGTCGCCACCTTCCTCACCGGGATCGTCGACGACAAGGACCTGTGCCACACCGGCGGCTGGCCGGGACCGCTGCGCCGCCTGCTGGGCGTCTGGGCCGAGGAGATCGACTACATCTACCCCGACGAGGCCAACGCGGTCCGCTGCCTCGATGGCAACGCGGCGGGCGTGCCGGCGGGGGACTACGCCGTGCGCCACGTCTGCGACCGCATCCACGCCGAGACGGCGACGGTGGCGGGGACGTATGGCTCCGACTTCTACGCCGGCGCGCCCGCGCTCACGGTCAACCGCCACGGCAAGGGCGAGGCGTGGTACCTCGCCGCCCGCGCCGAAACGCCCCTGCTCGACGCGTTCTACGGGGCCTTGATCAAACGCACGGGCGTCCGCTGCGCCCTGGGCGGCGTCCTGCCCGATCAGGTGTCGGCGACGGTCCGCAGCGACGGC
>CAYVKQ010000278.1:0-4547 GCA_964451945.1 uncultured Lentisphaerales bacterium | reverse complement strand
GAATCGGGAGACGGGAGACGGGAGACGGAGGATGGAAAGCAAGACTTACAAGGATCTGGACGTTTAGCAGGTGGCGATGGAACTGGAGACCCATTTGGAAGTGGCCATGCGTCTACAATACATGACGCCCACTGCGCAGCCGACCATCCAAACGCTGCTGGCTCGTGTCGGCATGATGCTCAACAGATTGATTCGGGCTCTCAAGAACAAGGCGTAGCCCCGACTCCCGATTCCCGACTCCCGATCCCTGAAATCTACGAACCGGACTGGCCGACCGTCGACTTCATCATCGGCAACCCGCCGTTCCTGGGTGACAAGCTCATGCGTCGCGAACTGGGCGACGCCTACGTTGACCGGCTCCGCGCTCTCTACGCCGGCCGCATCCCCGGACAGTCCGATCTCTGCTGCTACTGGTTCGAGAAGGCCCGAGCCCACATCGCCGCGGGAAAATGCAAACGCGCCGGTCTGCTGGCCACCCAGGGAATACGCGGCGGCGCGAACCGTGAGGTTCTAAAACGCATCAATGACGGCGGCGGCATCTTCTGGGCCGAGAGCGACCGCCCTTGGATTCTGGACGGCGCTACTGTTCACGTCAGCATGGTGGCCTTCGACAACGACGAAGATAAGACACGAACCCTTGACGGAAAGGCGGTTGCCACGATAAACAGCAATCTCACGTCAGCCGTGGATTTCGCATCGGCAGAATGTCTTTCCCAGAATGCGATGTTCTCGTTCATCGGCACCACCAAGGGCGGTAGTTTCGACATTTCCGATGAAGAGTCGCAAATTCTCCTCAGTCAATGTCCCAATCCTCACGGGCGGCCCAACAGCGACGTTCTCAAGCCGATTCTCAATGGTCTGGACATCCTGCGCCGAGGTGATCAGCGATGGGTAATTGACAACGAAGACCGAACTCAGCCTGAAGCATCCATGTACGAGTCACCCCATCGGTTGGTGATTGAGCGCGTGAAACCCTCTCGCGACAATAATCGTAACAAGTGGCTAAAAGAGAACTGGTGGAAACTTCAGCGGGTTCGAACGGAAATGCGAACAGCCATTAGCGCGCTACCGCGTTTTCTTGCCACGCCCAGGGTTGCGAAACACCGACTCTTCCTATGGTTTTCCTGGCCTACAGTCACCGATGACCAGACGGTTGTCTTCGCTCGTTCAGACGACTATTTCCTCGGCGTGTTGCATTCCCGCTTTCACGAAGTCTGGACACTGGCGCAGGGGACACAACTGCGCGAGAAGGAGAGCGGCTTCCGCTACACGCCTACCACCTGCTTTGAGACCTTCCCTTTCCCCGAGGCCCACGCCGAACGCGAAGCCGCCATTGCCGCCGCCGCCAAGGAACTGAACGCCCTGCGCGAAAACTGGCTGAATCCGCCCGAATGGACACGCACCGAGACATTGGAGTTTGCCGGCACGGTCGGCGGGCCGTGGGACCGGTACATTGACCCCGGCTCGGCGCATCCTCTGCCGATTCCCGATTCCCGTCTCCCGGCTCCCGTTCTCGTCGGCACCGTCCGCTATCCCCGCCTCGCCCCTCGTGACGCCGACTGCGCCACCCGCCTGAAGGACCGCACGCTGACCAAGCTCTACAACGCCCGCCCGGCATGGCTGGCCGACTGCCACGCCCGGCTTGACGCCGCCGTCGCCGCCGCCTACGGCTGGCCCGCCGACCTCACCGACGACGCGATCCTCGAACGGCTCCTGGCGCTGAATCTGGAGCGGGCCAGGGGGTTTCTGGGGTCTGGCCTTCAGAATCACAAATGTTCATGTCCGGGGACAACAGAAGCCGTAGTTTGACATTGCTGCCAACAACCGCCGCGCTTTGACATTTGGCCATCGCGCATCGCCCATGTTGGGGCAGCCTCCAAAATCACCAGCCTTCATCCTTCCCAGGGCGCGCCGCAGCGCCAGCGCCCGCCGCACCGTAGGTCGGCACCACCCCTGCTGCAGGGGGCGAGTCAACAGGGGAGAAGGCCGCCCGGAGGCCACGGTAACCTTCATCTTGACGCCGTCACCCCGCTTTGCCTACCATCAATAAAAAGCGCTCCTTCAGGCCGGTTTCGGCGGGCATATGCCCGCACCGCCTGAAAAGCGATTTCTTATCACTCCAGGAGACGTCGATGTCCCGCACGCTTGTCCGCCTGGCTCTCGGGCTCGCCCTGACCGCGCCGCTCGCGGCCGCCGCCGCGACGAACAAGCCGCCGCCCCGCGCCGCGGTGCCTTCCGAGTTCGTGCGCGTCGCCCGCGGCCTCCCCGACGCCCCGGCCACCATCGTTGAGGACCGCGCCGGCCGCCTGTACGTCGCCACGAGCGGCCGCGACGGCCGGCTGTACCAGGGCAAGGCGGGGCGCAAGCTCGCCGTTCTCGACGCCGGCGACGTCGGCGGCGCCGCGGTCGACACGGAAGGCGCGCTCTGGTACACGCTCGGCGCCGCCATCTTCTGCCGGGACCCCAAGGATCCCGAGAACAAGCGCGACCTGACGATCGTCTTCGGTGGCCCGCCCGCCGGCGACCGCCGCGTCTACGCCGGCCGGATGGGCGAAGTCTACGTGCAGGGGTGCCCCAAGTACCGCCGCGCCGACGGTTCGTTTGCCCCCATCCCCGCCGGCCCCGCCCCGGCCGTGCCCTGCGACACCGACCGCTGCGGCAACGACTGGGGGCTCGTGGGCGGCGCCCCGGACGCCCTGGCCGTGGCCGGCCTGACCGCGGCCGCGCGCGACCGCTGGATTCCCCTCGCGGACAAGGCCGCGCTGAAGGCGGGCGCCTGGACCGCGCTGGCGTGCGACGAGTTCCACTTCCTCTGGGTCGGCGGCCGCGAGGGGCTCAAGCGCTTCGACCCCCGCGCGCCGGAGAAGGGCTGGCTGGACTTCGCCGCCGGCGCCCCGTACCCCGGCGGCGCTGTGACCGCCCTCGGCCGCTCGCTCGATGGCCGCCTCTTGGCCGGCCTCGCCGCCGGCGGCGTGTACGCCGTGGACTTCACCGACGACGGCCAGCCCCAGGCGCAGCGTTACGACGCCAAGGGCCTGCCCGACAAGCCGGTGCGCGCCGTGTACGCCGACAGCCAGGGCCGCGTCTGGGTCGTCGCGGGCGGGGAGGTGCTCTTCAGCCAGCCCGCGCCCGCCCCGTGGCGCAAGCACTGGCGGCCGGTCGCCCCCCTGCCCTACGGCGACCACGACATCTTCGCCGCCGTGCTCGACGGCCGCGTCTACGTCGCCGGCGGCATGGCCGATCACGGCTACCCGGCCAGGTTCACCAACTTCGACGCGCTGTTCGTCTACGACCCCGCCGTCGACCGCTGGGCGCTGCCCGCCCCCATGGCGAAAGCGCTGTGCTATGCGGGGCTCGCGCCGCTCGACAAGCGGATCGCCGTCACCGGCGGCGGGCTCGACAACCAGGGCAAACGCATCGCGGTTGACGACGTCCAGGTCTTCGACCCCGCCGCCAGCCGCTGGTCCGCGGGCGTCGGGCTCGACACGCAGCGCATGGAGACGGTCACCGCGAGCGTCGGGGGCCGCGTCTACGTGTTCGGCGGCAACTCGCGGATCGTCGCCGACAACGGGAAGAACCGCGAGGTCTCGACTGCCGTGAGCTTCGCGCCGGGCGAGACGGCGTGGCGCGAGGAGCCGCCCTGTCCCTTCCGCATCGGCCAGTCTGCCGGCTGCGTGATTGGCAACGTAATCTACCTGACGATCATGAAGGAAGGCCTCATCGCCTTCGACACCAAGGCGCGCCGCTGGATCACGGACCTGCCGCACATCGTCGGCGACAAGGGGCCCCAGGCCGCGCTCGTGGCCGCGCACAAGAACGAGGTGTGGGTCATCGGGGGGTTCGACACCGACGATCCGCTCGCCACACGCGTCTACAGTCCCGCTGGCAAGCGCTGGCGGCTCGGTCCGCCGCTGCCGTTCTCGATGGGCTGGGGCGCGGCAGCGGAGGTGGACGGCCGGCTCTACATCATCGGCGGTGGCTACCACAGCCACGGCCACTACATCTTCCACGACCGGGCCTTCGTGTTGCGGGACTAGACCACCCCCCCGGGGGGCATGCCTCCTTCCTCGCGCAGCGCGTCGAGCAGCGACCCCCGGGTCGCCCGGGTCGCGGCGAGCGCCGCCAAATGCAGTACCCGCCTCAGCCCATGGATGCCGCCGGTCAAGGCGATCCGGCGTAGCATTGCGGCCGGGTCGTTTTCCTGGGCCCGCAGAGGGGCGCGGCTCCTTCCACTTTTCCTCGCTCCCTGTCTGCCTCCCCCCCGTCGCTAACCGCTAACCGATTACGGCCGGATTCTCTATTGTGATAACGGTGCAATGTGCTATATTTGCGACGAATGGCATGTTGACCAAACGCACACGAACCGCGCCGGTCTTGAAGTACGGCACCTGCTCCTGGAAGAACGATTCCTGGAGGAGAATCGTTTTTTCGGAGGCATGGAGTCGCAGGCCGACTTTCCGGAGCGGTAGGGGGCGTTCATGAACTGGCTAATGACAGTCCTGGCGATCTCGGCCGTTGTGCAGTTCAGCGCGGCCGTTTTGGCTCTG
>CAYVKQ010000277.1:0-4552 GCA_964451945.1 uncultured Lentisphaerales bacterium | reverse complement strand
CCGGTTGCGCGTCCATGTACTCCGCGAGACGCTTGCCGATCCTCATGGGTTCGGCGAGTGTCTCGTCGAAATCGTCGTATTGCACCGCGACCGGCTGCGGCTGGATGTCGCGGGCGGTGGCCTCGTTCACCAGGCGTTCGATTCTTTCGGTCATCACGCGTTCCTTGTCTTGACAATGCTCGGACGGCGCAGACCCCGTGGGCGGGAACCGGTTCACAAAGGCGCCTGCCGAGTGAAAGTGTAGCGGAACCGGGCCGGCGGCGTCAAATCCAGGCGAGGGAACGGGCGCAGGGCGCAATCACGGTTTCTTTGTCCGTCGCCGGCGGCGCGGCGAAACGCCGCGCCCCGGCTGCATGCAAGGTAGGGACCGCCGTCCCCGGCGGTCCGCGCAAGCAGCAGCAACACACGCAACCTCAAGCCGACGCTGCGGCCCGCCGGGGACGGCGGGCCCTACCAAGCGGCGAGCGTAGGCCGAGCCGCAAAGAAACCGTGACTGCGCCCGGCTGCCGCATGCCGTCAGCCGAACGCCCATCCGCATGCCGTCAGCATCCCGAAGAGGAGGTAGAGCGCGGCGGTCTGCTGCGGCGCGTCGGCCAGCGAAGCGTAGGGCGGCGCGGCGCGGCAGACGCGGTGGATGAGCGCCGCGGCCGGCACGACCGCCGCCAGCGCGAGCAGGGCGAGACGCGGCGCGTGCCCGCGCAGCGCGAAGAGCGCCGTCAGCAGTGGCGGCGCCGCCAGCAGCGCACCATACAACCCCTTCGCGGCGCGCGGACCGATCCGCGCCGGCAGGGTTCTGAACCCGGCGGCCCGGTCCATCTCCAGATCGCGCAGGTTGTTGACCAGCATGATGGCCGTCACCAGACAGGCGAACGGCAGCGAAAGCCACAACGCGCGCGGTTCCAGCCGGCCGCCCGCGGCCAGATAGGCCGCGCAGAAGAGGATCGGGCCCATCAGTGCGAAGACGGCCGGCTCGCCCCAGCCGCGGTACTTGTAGCCGCGGCGGTGGGAATAGAAGGCGGCGCCGAGCCAGCCGCAGGCGCCGAGCGCGAGGATCCACGGTCCGCGCAGCCATGCGAGCCACGCTCCCGCCGCCGCGCCGGCCGCCAGATAGGACATCCCCCATCGCCACAGGCGGCCGGGGGCGACCAGACCCGCGGCGAGCACGCCGCTCGATCCCGCGGCCGCGGCGGTGTCGAAGCCGAGGATGAAGTCGTAGTAGTCGTTGAGCGCGTTGACGCCTGCGTGCAGCAGCAGCGCCGCCGCGAGCATCAGCGCGCACGCGGGAAGCGAGACGGCGTGGCCGCCGACGCGCCACGCCGCGAGCGCCGCGCACACCACCGGGATGAGCGTGGCGGTGAACGAATAGGCGCGCAGCGAGCGCCACCAGACGGCCGCGCCCGTCATCCGTTGCGTTTGCGCAGCCGGCGCCCGTTGCCGTTTCATGCCATCTCTAGCGCAACAGGGCGTCGACCGACCACTTGCCGCCGCCCTTGCAGAGGAAGACCAGTGCGGCGCAGAGATAGAACAACGCCAGCTCGCGCGTCCCGAACGGCTTGCCGGCCAGCGCCACGAACGCGGCCACGGCCATGGTGACCGTCAGCAGCGCCGACGACAGCCGCGTGAGCAGTCCCAGCGCCAGGAAAAGCGCGCCGAGGGTTTCGGACAGTGCGGCGAGAAACGCCAGCACCGCGGGCGCGGGGAGGTTCATGCCCGCGACCATCTTGGTGAAGCCGTCCAACCCGCCGAACAGTTTCGGCACCCCGTGTGTCAGCATGGCTGCGCCAGCGAAAACACGCAGCACCAGCAAACCCAGATTCGCATCGGCGTCGCCGCCAAAAAGCAATGCCTTCATCCGTCACCTCCCGTTTCGGTTGAACAACGTCATCGCCAGTTTAGCAAACCCTGCCGTGCGTGAGAACCGCGGACTGCGCACGCCGCACATCAGGTAGTGGAGCCGGAGACTCAGGCGCCCGTCCACCCACAGGCGGCCGAAGAGCAACCCGGCACCGGTCGTGTGCAGCGGAATCACCCACCCGAGGTCGATTGGCCGGTAGGCCCGGGTCGGGGCGCCGCGCAGCCGGGCACGCGCGTTGCGTCCCGCCACGCGGCCGCCATACCAGGCGAAGTTGACCGCCTTGCGCAGCGGCTCGCCCCGATGCACGACGGCGGCCGCGTCGCCGGCGGCGAAGACGGCGGGATGACCGGGAAGCGAGAGGTCGGGCGCTACGACGAGCCGGCCGTCGCGCAGGCGCGCCACCTCGCCGCGCACTTCAGGAATGGCGAAGACCGAACCGGCCGCCCAGCAGAAGAAGACCGCCTCATGTCGACTCGCTCCCAGCTCGACGTCGCGTCCGTTCCAGGCTGTCACCCGCGCGGCCGTGACAATCGTGACACCGGCGGCGTCCAGTGCGGCTCTGATGGCTTCCCGCCGCGGTGGCGGCAGAAAGGGCAGGATCTCCTTGCCGGACTCCACAACGGTTACGTGGCAAGCCTTTCTTTCGGCGGTGGCGCGGGCCGCCAGGCTGGCGGCCAGTTCGAGTCCGGTGTAGCCGCCGCCCGCCACGACCACATGCGGCTGCGGTGTTTCGCGGAGGTAGCCGAGAAAGGCGTCGCGCAACGACACGGCCCGCTCCAAGGCGTCGACCGTGTGCGCGGCGGCGGCCGGCGTGTCGAACGGGCAGGGCGCCGCCCGCGATCCCGAGGCGATCACAATCGAGTCGAAGGAGTGCGCGCCGTCGGCCGTCACGATCTCGCGGCGGCGGGGATCGATCGCCTGGACTGCGCGGCGGTCGTGGCGCACGCGCGCGGGCAGCAGCGGCGCCAGCGGCGTCTCCGCCAGCCGCGGCGGCACCCAACCGCCCGCGACATCGGGTAGCGCGGGGAGCATGACCGTCGTCTCGCGCGGATCAAACAACGTCACATCGAACCCAGTGCCCGCGAGCGCGCCTGCGGCGCGCCGTCCGGCGAAGCCACCGCCAATGATCGCCACTTTGTGTGTTTCGACGTTCATGCGCATCGGTTCCTCCCCGGCAGACAGCGCCTTGTATCCGGCTTGCCCTGTCGCCCGTGGTCACGGTATCATGCAAAAAATGAGTGCGTCAAGTGAGCCGGTCGAGCGTTTGTTGCTGGAACATGTCACGCGGCACCCCTGCTGGCAGCGGCTGGCGGAGGAGTCGCCGGACATCTGGCAGGCCGTCCGCGCGACCCTGCTGGCGCCGGGGAAACGGTTGCGGCCGCGGTTGTTTCTGCTGGCCGCCGAAGGGTACGGCCTGACTCCGTTGCCGGCGCTGGCGCCGGTCGCCGTCGCCCTGGAACTGGCGCACGCATTTGTCCTGACGCACGACGACCTGGTGGACCGCTCGCGCACGCGCCGTGGCGGACCGGCACTCGCGGCGCGCTGCGATGCCGCGATTGCCGCGCATCCGCCACGCGCCTTCACCGGTGGCGACGTGGCGCTGCTCGCGGGCGACCTGCTCTACACGCTGGCGCTTGATACGCTGCTCGACGCGGCGGCCCCGGAGCGCGTGCGCCTCGATGCTCTTCGAGCCTTCACGCGCGCGGCGCAGATCACGGCCCTCGGGGCGTTGCGCGAAATCGAGCTGGCGCGGCTGCCGCTGGAACAGGTCACCCACGAGGCGCTGTTGCATGCCTATCGTCTGAAAACGGCGTGCTACACCTTCGCCCTGCCGCTGCAACTGGCGGCCCTCTTCGCCGAACGCCGCGAGGCACTGGCGGCGCCGATCGCGGCTTTTGCCGACGCGGCGGGTGTCGCCTTTCAGTTGGCGAACGACCTCGATGCGATCGATCCCTGGGTGCGGGGCGGACCCGTTCCCGACGACATCCGCGACCGCCGTCTGACGCCGGCGCTGCTGCACGTCTGGCAGCGGGCCGGCGCCGCGGACCGCGGCAGCCTGATGGCGGGGGATGAGGACGTGGCACGGAGGCTGTTCGCCGCCGCCGGCGCATCCGCGTGGCTGCGCGCGCGCATCGGCGAGCACGCCGGGGAGGCGTCGCGCGCGGTTGCGGCGCTCAGCCTGTCCGCCGCCGCCGCCGCGCAGGTGCGCCGGATGCTCCACCCTTCATTCTCCCGATCCGGGGAAAACACACACACGGCGACATGAAATCACCTTCGCGCACACGCTCTCTCCCGCGTTCGCCCGCCCGCCGCTGGAGCGAGGCGGTCGAGCGCCTCTACAGCCGCCGCCGCCGCCATCTGGCGGCGGGCCGGCGCTTGCTGTGGGACGGCCGCGTCGACACGCTGCGCCTCTCGCCGGGGCACATCCAGGGGTTCATCTACACCCGCGACAGCCGTTTCGTGCTGGTCAACATCCGCCTTCCGCCAGCGAGTGCCGAAACGCTCTTCGCGCTCGAAGCGTCGTCCCTGCGGATCGAATGCTCCGAAAAACAACATCCCGGTCTCTCTCGCTTCGCAGCGGCCACGCTGCTGGCGGTGGCGCAGACGCTGCGCCGCGATCCCGCCGCGGCCGCGCGCCTGCTGCCCGGCGAGCCGCCGGGCCGCACGGAGGCGTCAGGAGATGGGTTTGCCCTGCCC
>CAYVKQ010000276.1:0-4571 GCA_964451945.1 uncultured Lentisphaerales bacterium | reverse complement strand
TTCGGCGAGCGCATCCCCCTGACCATCGCCGACGCCGACGCCGCGCGCGGCACGATCACGCTGATCTTCCAGGCCGTCGGCCGCACCACCCACCTGCTGGCCGACAAAAACCCCGGCGATTCCGTGCCGGCGGTCCTCGGTCCGCTCGGACGCCCGACGCATGTCGCGCGTTTCGGCCACGTCGTTTGCGTCGGCGGCGGCATCGGCGTCGCCCCCCTCTACCCGATCGCCCAGGCGATGAAGGCCGCCGGCAACCGGTTGACCGTCGTCATGGGCGCGCGCAACCGCTCGCTGCTGATCCTCGAGGAGGAGATGCGCGCCCTCGCCGACGACCTGATCGTGGTGACCGACGACGGATCGTACGGCCGCAAGGCGCTGGTGACCGTCCCGCTCAAGGAGCTGTGCGGACAGGAACCGAAGCCCGATCTGGCCGTGATCATCGGTCCGCCCATCATGATGAAGTTCGGCGCCGAGACGACGCGGCCGTACGGCGTGCCGACCGTCGTTTCGCTGAACACGATCATGATCGACGGCACGGGGATGTGCGGCGGCTGCCGGGTCACCGTCGGCGGCGAGACCAAGTTCGTCTGCGTCGACGGCCCCGAGTTCGACGGCCACCAGGTCGATTTCGACAACATGATGCAGCGCCTCCGCGCCTACAAGCCGCGCGAGGACGCCGACCACCAGGCCCATCACTGCCGCCTGGACGCCATTCGGTGAACCCCTGCCGCGACTGGTTCGCAACCTGAAGAGAAGATTGATGAATACCGAGGTTGATTCCATACTGGTTTCCCTGCTGGAAAGATACCGGGACCGGTGCCTCTGGTTTCTGCGCGCGGATTACGTCCCTGCTTCGCGCGAGGAGTGGCTGCGCACGCTCGATTTGATCGAACGGTACGGTGACATGAACGCGTTCAAGCATGCGAGAGAGGCTCGGAAATGTCTGTTACACCCTTCCAAAGCGGTGTGCTAAAGTTGCTTGCAGCCAATCGCCGCGCGTTGGGGGAGAGTTACGTCGCGGGAGGCGTCGCATTGAATCTCCTGCTGAACGCGTCTCGCCGGTCGCGCGACATCGACTACTTTCACGACACCGAGCACGCGCTCAGCGAAAGCTGGCGGATGGACCGGGAAAGCCTTCTGAAGGCAGGGTACCGGCTCGATATCCTGCGGGAAACGCCGGCCTTCGTAGAAGCCCGTGTTGCGCGGGGTGACGCACACACCGAACTGCAGTGGGTCCGGGACAGCGCGTTCCGTTTCTTTCCGCTCATTGAGGACGAACGGATGGGCCTTTCGCTCCATCCGTTTGATCTGGCGACCAACAAAGTGCTTGCGATGGCCGGCCGGCTGGAGGTCCGCGACTGGGTCGATTTATTGCAGGCCGATGCCTGCCTTCAGCCTCTGGGACTGCTTTCCTGGGCGGCATGCGGGAAAGACCCCGGATACAATCCCGCCTCTCTGCTTGCCGCCGTTGCACGGCACCATTACAGCCAGGAAGAAGTGAACATGCTCGATTTTGACGGCGAATCCCCAAGCGCCGCAGAGCTTGGCGCCCGGTGGCATGCAGCGATTGGAAATGCGAAGGATTTCTTCGAATGCCTTCCGGTTGAGCACGCAGGCACATGCGTCTTGGCCAACGACGGGACCTTGTTCAATGGCGATTGCGAGTCGCTCGCCGCAGCCCTGTCAAAAAATGGAATCCTCTTCCATCGTGGTCACATCAGAGGAGCTTGGCCCCAACCGCGATAATCCACACAGAGGAGCGCGCATCACGTGACCCACGACAAAAGTTCCTTGAGAGACAGTGCCGCAACGCTGTTCAGCCAGCTTGCGGGCAAGACGCTCACTCCGCGCGACCGCATGGCGATCCCGGCGCAGGAGATGCCGGCGCAGGAGCCGGCGGCGCGGTGCCGCAACATGAACGAAGTGGCGCTCGGCTTTTCGGCCGAGCAGGCGCGGGTCGAAGCGCTCCGCTGCCTCCAGTGCAGGAACGCCCCCTGCGTGGAAGGGTGCCCGGTGCGGATCGACATCCCCGCCTTCGTGGGCGCGGCTGCCGAGGGGCGTTTCGACGACGCGATCGCCATCATCCGGCGCGCGTCGCTCCTCCCCGCCGTCTGCGGCCGGGTGTGTCCGCAGGAGGCGCAGTGCCAGGCGCGCTGCACGCTGGGCAAGGCGTTGAAAGACACCGACCGCGCGGTGGGAATCGGCCGCATCGAGCGTTTCGTGGCCGACCTGCAGCGCGAGAGCGGCAAGCAGGCGCCGCTGCCGGTCAAGCCCGAGACGGGCAGGCGGGTCGCGGTCATCGGCTCGGGCCCCGCCTCGATCACCGTCGCCGCCGACGTGCGGCGCGAGGGTCACGCGGTCACGGTCTTCGAGGCGTTCCACAAGCCGGGCGGCGTCCTGCTCTACGGCATTCCCGAGTTCCGCCTGCCCAAGGCGATCGTGCGGCAGGAGATCGAGGGGCTGCAGGCGATGGGGGTGATGATCGAGACGAACTTCGTCGTCGGCCGGACGCGCACCCTGCGCGACCTGCTGGAGAAGGACGGCTTCGACGCGGTCTTCATCGGCAGCGGCGCCGGACTGCCGAAGTTCCTCGATGTCGAGGGCGAGAACCTGGTCGGCGTCTTCTCGGCCAACGAGTACCTGACCCGCTCCAACCTGATGCGCGCCTACGACACCGCGCACGCCCACACGCCGATCTATCCGTCGCGCACCGTCGCCGTCTTCGGCGGCGGCAACGTCGCCATGGACGCCGCCCGCACCGCGTTGCGGCTCGGCGCCGCGGAGGTCCACCTGATCTACCGCCGCACCGAGCGGGAGATGCCCGCGCGGATCGAGGAGGTGCGGCATGCCAGGGAAGAGGGGGTCGTCTTCCACCTGCTGCAGAACGCCCGGCGGATCCTGGGCGACGAAAACGGCCGCGTGCGCGCGGTCGAATGTGTCCGCTACGAGCTGGGCGAGCCCGACGCCTCGGGCCGGCGGCGGCCCGTGGAGATCCCCGGCAGCGCCTTCGAGATGGCGCTGGACACCGTCATCGTGGCCATCGGCAACGAATCCAACCCGCTCATCCGCCAAACCACCGAAGGGCTGGCCGTCGACGCCCGCGGCCACATCGTGGTCGACGGGACGGGGCAGACCAGCATCGACCGCGTCTACGCCGGCGGCGATATCGTCCTCGGCGCCGCCACGGTCATCCTGGCGATGGGCGAAGGGCGCCGCGCCGCCGCCGCGATCAACGCCCGCCTCGCCACCGCCGGCCGCTAAGTCGTAATCGGCATCTTTGTGGTTGCATGCGACGGTGGCGGGCGATATGCTGACTTCGCAATGACCGTCGAACAGCTCCATGAGACCTTGCGCCGGGACGGGCGCTACGAGACGCCGGCCGCGTTGCGTCCGGACAAACCGTTTCGGGCCGGGTTCCTGACAACCTGGAGCTTCACCTGGTGTTCCATCGGACGGATTGTCGCTTCGGCGCGGGAAAACCGGCGGGGAACCTTCGACGAGGTGGCATGGGCGCGCATAGTCCATGTCGCCTGGCGCGAGGCCGAACGGATGGGCGCCGTGGTCACCTGCGAAGGGTTCGACCATGTGAACGCCGTGCGCGGGCCGGTCGTCTACGCCGCCAACCACATGAGCATGCTGGAGACGCTCATCCTGCCGGTGATTCTGCTGGCCCATTCGCCGCTGTCGATCGTGCTCAAGAAGAGCCTGCTGCGCTATCCCGTTTTCGGTCCGCCGCTGGTGCGGACGCGTCCGATCGCGGTGACGCGCAAAAACGCCCGCGACGACCTGGCGACCGTGCTCCGGGAGGGGCGCGCGCGTCTGGACGATGGACGCTCGGTGCTGCTTTTTCCGCAGGCGACGCGGCGGGCGGTGTTCGATGCGGCGCATTTCAACTCGCTGGGCGACAAGCTGGCGCGGCAGGCGGGCGTACCACTGGTGCCGGTGGCGCTGCAGACCGATTTTCAGGGGATCGGCCGTGTGGTGAAGGATTTCGGGCGGGTCGATCCGTCGCGGCCGATCCGTTTCGCATTCGGTCCGGCGCTGGCCGACGGCGCCGCGAAAGGCGGGCGCCACCGGCAGTGCGTGGCGTTCATCGAGGATCGCCTGCGGGCGTGGAACCTGCCCGTGGCATCGCAAGGAGGATCCCATGATTCCTGATCTGCAAGCGAGTCTGCTGTGCGACGATGTGCGGCAGGAGCGGAACGGAAAATTCATCCTGATCGGCATTTTTGAGGGGCTGGTCGTGACGCAGCTGCCGGCGGCCTTCCACCGCATCTGCCTGGTCAACCGCTGGTGCTGCGGCGAGGGGACGTTCACGCAGCGTTCGCGGATCGTGGCGCCGGACGGCCGGACGGTCGTCTGCGAGGGGCAGCAGGTGCCGATCAAACTGAACGGCCAGGAGCAGAACGCCACCAGCGTCGAGGTCTTCGTGAACCTGCGGCTGGCTGTCGAGGGGACGCACTGGGTCGAGGTGCTTCTCGACCAGCAGTTGCGCATGCGCTACCCGCTTCATGTGCGAAAAGTGCCGCCGCCGCAACCGTCGCCGAAACAGCCGCCGCCGGAAGTGGGAT
>CAYVKQ010000275.1:0-4576 GCA_964451945.1 uncultured Lentisphaerales bacterium | reverse complement strand
AGTTTCGTCAGCGTCCATCTCGTCCGCCACAAGGTCGGCGTCGAACACTTTGTGCGCAGCCTGCGCGACGACCGCGGCGGCACCGGCGGAGAAGGGCGCAATACCCCGGTCAACCACGCCATGCTGCTCAACGCGGCCGCCCTGATCCAGATGGCCCGCAAGCGCCTCTGCGCGGCATCGCACGCGCAGACGCGCGAGGTGATGCGGGCGGTGTGCGCGGCAGTCGCCGAGGCCGACCCCGCCCTCGCCCGCTTTCTGGTCCCCGAGTGCGACTACCGCGGCGGCGTCTGCCACGAGTTGAAATCGTGCGGCCGCCGTCCCAGAGCCGTTTGACCCTTTCTTTCCAACGCAACACTAACAAGGAAATTCAATCCATGAGCAAGATGAAGGAAGTTCGCCTCGGCATCGCGGGCGTCGGCGGCATGGGCAGCGGACATGCGCGCAGCATCCTGGCCGGCAACGTCAAGAACCTCCGGCTGGCGGCAGTTTGCGACGTCAACCCGGAGCGCCTCGGCAGTTTCAGCGACGACCTGCTGAAATTCGGCGACAGCGCCGAAATGATCCGTTCGGGAAAACTCGACGCCGTCCTGGTCGCCACCCCCCACTACTTCCACACCACGATCGGCATCGACGCCCTGAACAACGGCCTCCATGTGCTGCTGGAGAAGCCGATCTCGGTGCACAAGGCCGACTGCGAACGCCTGATCGCCGCCTATGGGAAGAACAAGGCGAAGAACCTCGTCTTCTGCGCCATGTTCAACCAGCGGACGACGCCGGTCTACCAGAAATTGCGCAGCCTGGTGCAGCAAGGCGACCTCGGGCAGATGACCCGCGTCAACTGGATCATCACCAACTGGTACCGCACCCAGAGCTACTACAACAGCGGCGGCTGGCGCGCCACCTGGAAGGGCGAGGGCGGCGGCGTGCTGTTGAACCAGTGCCCCCACAATCTCGATTTGCTGCAGTGGATTACCGGCATGCCGGTGACCATGCGGGCCTTCTGCCATTTCGGAAAGCGCCACGAGATCGAAGTGGAGGACGAGGTGACCGCCTACTTCGAGTACGCCAACGGCGCGACCGGGGTGTTCATCACCACGACCGGCGAGGCGCCGGGGACCAACCGGCTGGAGATCTGCGGCGAGAACGGCAGGGCGGTGCTGGAAAACGGCAGGCTCTCGTTTGTCCGCAACACGACCTCGATGCTCGCCTTCAGCAAGACCTGCAAGGCGGGCTTTGCCCAGCCCGAGGTCTGGAACATCGAAATCCCGGTGGCGCACGGCGGCGGCCAGCACAACGAGATCCTGCAGAACTTCACCGACACGGTCCTCGGCAACGCAACCCTGCTGGCCCCCGCGGTCGAAGGAATCCACTCGGTGGAACTGGCCAACGCCATGATCCAATCCTCGATCCAGGGGAAGACCGTTTCACTGCCGCTCGACGGCGCCGCCTACGAGCGGATGCTGAAAAAGCTGATCCGCGAATCGCGCTTCGAGAAAAAGACGGGCAAGGGCGAAAGGCCCGCCGACCTCTCGGGAACGTTCAACGTGGCGAAGTGATTTACCCGGCCGCGATGCGGCGGGCGCTGGCGCGGGCCGCGTCCAGGATCTCGCCCGCGCCTTCGACGCGGCGCTTCTCCATGAGGACGCGGCCGGCGCAGATTACCGTGTCGACGCATGAGGAGTCGGCGGCGTAGACCAGGTTGGCGACGAGTTGGTGTTCGGGCGCCAGCAGGGGGTTGTCGGGATCGAGCAGCAGCGCGTCGGCGGCGGCGCCCTCGGCGATCACGCCGGCGTTCAGTCCGAAAGCGGCCGCCCCGCCGCGTGTGGCGGCCTCCCAGATCGCCGTGTCCTTGGCGCAGGCGGGATCGCCGGCCCCCAGTTTGGCCAGCAGCGCCGCCGTCTTCATTTCGCCGAACATCGAGAGGCTGTTGTTGGAGGCGCAGCCGTCAGTGCCGAGCGCGAAGCGGCATCCCCCCTTCTCGACCGTCGCGCGGTAGTCGAAACGGCCCGAGGCGAGCTTGGCATTGGAGCACGGCATGTGGACGACCGTCGCGCCGCGGTCGCGGATGCGGGCAATGTCGTCGTCCGTGAGGTGGACCCCGTGCGCCAGCACCGTCCGGGGGCCGAGGACGCCGCAGGCGTCCAGCCAGGCGACGGGGGTCATGCCGTCGTGGGCCTTCCGGCAGTCGGCCACCTCCTGCCGGGTTTCCGCCGCGTGGATGTGGAGGTAGCTGCCGCTTGCCGCGGCCTGTTCGGCGAGCGCGCGCAGGGTGCCGCCAGAGACGGTATAGACCGCATGGGGCGCGTAGGTCAGGAGCACGCGGCCGCGGGCCGGCGAGTCGCGGTACGCCGCCTCCAGCTCGGCGTTGCCGGCGAGATTGCGGTCCAGCACCTTGCCCGGCTTCTCCTCGATGAAGAGGCGCCCCAGCGCGGCGCGCACCCCCATCTCCTCGACGGCCCGCAGCGACGCCTCGGGGTGCCAGTACATGTCGTTGAAAAAGACCGTGCCGGAGCGGATCATTTCGAGGATCGCCAGCCGTGTGCCGTGGTAGATGTCGTCGGACGTCAGCCGCGCCTCGGCCGGCCAGATGTAGGTGCTGAGCCAGGCGAAGAGCTCCATGTCGTCGGCATAGCCGCGCAGCAGGGTCATGGCGGCGTGGGTGTGGCCGTTGTAGAACGGGGGCACGATCGTCTTGCCGTCGGCGTCCAGCACCCGTACGGAGGCGACGTCGTCGAGCCGCGGCGCGATCCGCGCGAAGCGTCCGTCCTGGATGAGCAGGTCAGCCGCCGCGCCGTTCAGCCGCGCGCGGCGAATCAGCAGTGTCTTGTCCATATGGGGCTCCTTGCGGCCGGCGGCGGGACGGCGTCCCGTGTACGGACCGCGAAAGGAGTCAGTGTAGCCAAGCGCGGCGGACGTGACAAGCGAAGGGTTTGGTTTCCGGTTGACGCTCGGCGTGTGAAGGGTGTATACCTTGATCATAACCTGTGCTCGCGCCGTCGCGGCGGAACACTGCTCACCAAGGAACGCCTTCGTGCCGGCCTGTGTGAATGCTCAACCAACGGAGAACGAAAACATGAAGAACCGGAACCTGCGGATAACGGCATCCTGGCGGCTGCCGGCAGCGGTGCTGGCCGTTTCCCTTCTGACGGCGGCACGGGCCGCGGTGCAGACCTGGACCGGCGGCGGAGGAGATTCCCTCTGGACGACGCCGGAGAACTGGAGCGGCGGCGCCGTCCCCGGCGCCGCCGACACGGCGGTGCTGACGGAAGCCGAAGGCGACATCGTCCTGGACGCCGGTTTCGGCGGGACAATCAGCAACCTGGTGCTGACCGCGGCCTTCACCAACACATTGACCCTGGAGCGTCCGCTCGTCGTCAAGAACGTGTACGCCCAGACCAACGGCACCTTCACGGCGGGCGCCAACACCGTGCAGGTTGGGCAGGGGGCGACAACCGCCATCGGCACTTTCACCCTCGCGGGCGGGGTATTCAACCTCCCCGCCGGCACCAATTTCTATTGGCGGCCGCATCACACGCCAGCCGGCTCCTTCGTCTGCACCGGCGGCGGTCTGTTCAACGCCAACGGCGGCACGGTCGATCTCCAAGCGAACTGGACCACACACACCTGCGTCATCAGCAACACCGTTTTTCAAAACCTCACGTTGTCGGGTCCGTCTGGCGCGCTCAGCTTTGGTGCGAACATGACCAACACCGTCCTGGGCGACCTCCGTCACACGGGAGTGCGTGTGGACAAAGTGGTTTGGCTGCTCCATGGCGACCTTGAGGTTTCCGGCACGGCCGGCGCGGGTTCGGGCGTGGCCCGTTTCATTTCCGAAGAACCGCAGGAGATCCGCTTCACGCCGGGTGCGAAGGCCTTCGGCATCGCGATGGACAAGCCGGAGGGTTCGACGCTAACGGTCGTCGGTGGGTCGTGTATTTTCGGCGGCGCCGCCGGCGCCTGGGGTGACACCTTCGGCGGCCTCGCCCTTCTTGGCGGCGTTTTCGACGCTTCGGGCGTGACCAACTTTACGGTCATCACCTACAACAACGTCTGGACCAACGCGCCGGAGGCGGTCTTCAAGGCGCCTGAACTTGTCGACATCAGAGGCTACCTGTGCAGGCTGCACGCCAACGGCCTGGTCTTCAGCAACCTCTCCTTCGGCGTGACCGACAGCCGCTTCACACCGCAAAAAAACACTACCAACACGGTCGCCGGCGATCTGAAGATTCTCTACAGTGGACTGGCCGACGGGACGCTGGCGGTGAAGGGCGACATCCACTGTTTGAAAACCATCACGGGCGGCTACCAGGCGGGCGGCCATGGCGTGGTGCTGGCAAACGGCGAACTCGATCAAACCCTCTACGCGGCGACCAACGGCGCGATGCCGACGCTGGTGGTCGACAAGCCGGCCGGCACGGCGCTGCGCACCGAGGGGAACGTGCTGACCTTCGTGGCACCCGGGGGCGGCCTGGCAGGCGGGCACCTGATCCTCGCAGGCGGTCATTTCACGCTGCCGGCAAGCAATCTCGTTTTCAACAGTTACGGTTCGCAATTCGTCCAGAAACCGGGGACCACC
>CAYVKQ010000274.1:0-4580 GCA_964451945.1 uncultured Lentisphaerales bacterium | reverse complement strand
GGAGGCGCGTTCATCCTGCCATGGCGCGCCGATCCACTTGCATTTCCAGTCGGAATCGGCAAGCATGCCCATCGTCCAGCAAGCCGGCCCGGACCAATCGGAGGCTCGGTGATCTCCATCCCAGACCCGGACGCGCCAGAAGTAGGTTTTCCCTGAAAGGAGCGGTTTGCCGCCGTAGGGGACAAGAAGGGATTCGTCGGAAGAGACCTTTCCGGAAGCCCAGACGTCAGCCACTCCCGAAGACAAGGCCTCCCGGGAAGTCGCGACTTGGATTTCGTAGGCGGACTGCACAAGGCCCGCGAAGCCAGAAGCCGGGCGATCAATCCACGAAAGACGCGGGGCGGTCACATCCAATTGGCCAGGGTTCACCTGGTATTCACAACGCAGCGAATCGGGGCGGATGGGGCAGACTTCGGAAATGGTTTTGTTCGAGTTCATCTGGCACGTTCGGGAAATTGCGTGAAAGCGCATGCAAACAGATCCATCTGAGCGAAGCGATGATACCATCTTCCGATTGTGAACGGCAACTCGTGACCACGAACATCCCAGCAATGCGAAAGCAGAAGTGCCTGGCAGCCGGGAGTTGCAAACCGGCCTGGATCGACTATGATTGGGGTCATGACGAATACAACCTTCAACGGACTCGGGCTCCATCTCGGCAACTTGTCCCGCCTCTCGGCGGCGGAGACGCGCTCGATCTCGGCCGAAAATCCCACCGGTGCCAAGGGTCAGGGCGGGCGGCACGCGGATCCCAACCATGGCCCCTCGCGCGATCTCGGCGCCGGCTGGAAGGTGCGGCCGTGCGTCGGCGTGAAGCCCGGCGAAACGTTGACGCTGGCGGATGTGGACGGCCCCGGCGCCATCCAGCAGATCTGGATGACCCCCACCGGCCACTACCGCTTCACCGTCCTGCGCTTCTACTGGGACGGCGAGAAGACCCCCTCGGTCGAAGTGCCGATCGGCGACTTCTTCGCCAGCGCCTACACGAACTTCGCCACCTTCCGTCCCATCGCCTCGCTGCCGGTCTGCGTGAATCCCGGCAACGCCTTCAACTGCTACTGGGAAATGCCCTTCCGCAAGCACTGCACGATCACGCTGGAAAACATCGGCCTCGAACCGATGACGATCTTCTACCAGATCAACTACACGCTCACCGGCGTGCCGGACGACGCGGCGTATTTCCACGCGCAGTTCCGCCGGGCGAATCCGCTGCCCTACAAGGACGTCTACACGATCCTCGACGGCGTGCGCGGAGAGGGCCACTACGTCGGCACCTACATGGCCTGGCAGATGAACAACAACGGCTGGTGGGGCGAGGGCGAAATCAAGTTCTATCTGGACGGCGACCTGCCCGGCGGCGTGGTGGGCCGCAACGTCAAGGAGCATGGCGGCGACTGCTATCCCACGATCTGCGGCACGGGAACCGAGGACTACTTCTGCGGCTCGTACAACTTCGAGGACAAGGCCGCCAAGACCTACCGCGAGTTCACGACCCCCTATGCCGGCGTGCCGCACGTCGTCCGGCCGGACGGTTGCTACCAGGCGAACACCCGCTTCAGCCTCTACCGCTGGCACATCCTGGACCCGGTGCGCTTCAAGCGGGATCTGGGCGTGACCATCCAGTCGCTCGGCTGGCGCGCCGGCGGCCGCTACCTGCCCAACCAGGACGACATGGCTTCGACCGCCTTCTGGTACCAAGCCGAACCGCACGCGCCGTTCCCGGTGCTGTCCGGCCGCGACGGACTGGAGATCATCTGACAGAGGATAACCGTATGCAGCACAGGGAATCATCGAACGCGGCGGGCGCCGGGCTGCTTGTGGAAGACCCGGCGGCATTGAAACGGATCGCGCCCTGGACGCCGGTGAGGGCGAAAACCGGCGAAGCGGGAGTCGAGGTCGACGTGTGGGGCCGGACGTACCGGTTCGCCGACGCCCCGCTGCCGACATCCGTGGCGACGGCGGGCGGGGAGATCCTGGCCGCGCCCATCCGGCTGGCGGGCCGGGAAAACGGCAAGCCGCTCGCATGGAAGACGGGCGGCGCCCGCCTCTTCAACCGCACCGATGCGGCGGCCGTCGTCTCGGGCTGGCAAACGAGCGGGGGCTTCATCGCGAACTCCACCACGCGGGTCGAATTCGACGGCCTGATGCGCGTGGACCTGACGCTGATGCCGCAGAAGGGCGTCGCGTCCGCCCTGGAACAACTGTGGCTGGAGATCCCGCTGCGGCGCGACAAGGCGAGCCTGTACCATTTCTGGCCGGGCGAATGGGGCTCGGCGAAGAACAGCGGCGCGCTGCCCGGAACCGGCCTGAAACTGCCGTTCAAGCCGTTCGTCTGGCTCGGGTGGGAGGCCGGCGGGCTGGGCTGGTTCGCGGAGTCCGACCAGGGATGGCGGCCGCAAGACGCCAACGAGGCTATTGAGATAGCGGCAAACGGAGACGAAACAGTGCTGCGCCTGCGCCTGCTCGACGCGGCGCCGCCGCGCCTGCCCGTCACCTTCACCTTCGGGTTCCAGGCGACGCCCGTGAAACCCTGGAAGCGGGAGTTCCATGACTGGCGCGTCTGCCACGGCGCCTTCTACGGCATGGAGTCAAAGCCGGTCGAGGAGGGGGCGAAAGAAACGGTTCTGGATCGCGCGGCCAAACGCGGCGTCGGGACTCTCGCGTTCCATGAGAACTGGACCCCGATCCAGAACTATCCGGCGACCGACCGGGAAACAGAACTCAAGTCGCTGGTGAACGCCTGCCACAGGCGCGGCATCAGGCTGCTGCTCTATTTCGGCTACGAGTTCTCGACCCTCGCCCCGGAGTGGGGGCGGTTGGGGGACGAGTCGGTGGTCAAGACTCCGGAAGGCGGCTACAAGACGGTGTGGCAGCGCGAGCCCGCGCAGCGCGACTACATCGTCTGCTACAACAGCCGATGGCGCGAAGCCCTGCTGGCGGGCATCCTCCGCGCGCTCGACCGCTACGGCTTCGACGGCGTCTACCTCGACGGCACGACCGTGCCGTGGGACTGCGCGAACGAGAGGCACGGCTGCGGCTGGCGCGCGCCGGATGGAACCCTGCGGCCGACCTACCCGATCTTCGCCGTGCGCAGGCTCATGCACGGCCTCGCCGCGGCGATCCATTTCAGGGGCGGGCTGGTGAACGCGCACCAGAGCACCTGCTGCGTCACGCCGACGCTCGGATTCGCCGATTCGTACTGGGACGGCGAGCAGTTCATGGGCGGCGAGCTCGCCGGGGATGCGGCGATGCGGCTGCTGCCGCTGGCCGCGTTCCGGGCCGAATTCATGGGCCGCAATTTCGGCGTGCCGGCCGAATTCCTGGTCTACGAGAAACCGCCGCACTGGACCTTCGAACACGCGCTGGCGTTCACCATGCTGCACGACGTGCGGGTGCGGCCGGGGAATCCCGGAACTGCCTTGGAGCGGATGGCGCCCATCTGGGAGGTCATGAAGCGCTTCGGAGTGAGCCGGGCCGGGTGGCATCCGTACTGGGAGGAGAATCCGTGCGTGACGGGGCAGACCGACACGGTCAAGGCGAGTTGGTACGGCCGCGCCGGCAGGAAGCGCGGAGAGGGGCGCGTGCTGCTCGTCGTCGCGAACCTCGGAGCGGAGCCGGCCGCGGCGGAACTGCGGCTCGACGGGAAGCGGATGGGATTGCGAACGGCCGGAGCAGCGGCCCGGGACGCCCTTACCGGCGAAGAGGTGCGGTTCAAGGATGATCGATTGACCGTCGCGCTGCCGTCGTTGCGCATGCGCATGGTGTGGATGGAATCACCATGAAAGGAACACCGATGAACCGCAGCCGCATTCGTCCGTTGCTTGAAACGCCGCCCGCCGCGCCGCAGGCGGTGACCGTCGCGGGGTGGGTGCGGACGCGGCGCGACTCCAAGGGCGGGTTCTCCTTTCTCGAGCTGAACGACGGCTCGTGCCTGGCCAACCTTCAGGTCGTGGCCGACCAGAAACTGCCGAACTACGCGGCCGAGATCCTCCGCCTCCATCCCGGCGCGTCGGTCGTGGTCGAGGGCGAGCTGGTCCCCTCGCCCGCGGCGGGGCAGGCGGTCGAGCTGCGCGCGGCGGCCGTCCGCGTGCTCGGTTGGTGCGACCCCGAGTCGTATCCGCTGGGGAAGCAGCGCGTCACCTTCGAGCGGCTGCGCGAGCTGGCCCACCTGCGGGCGCGCACCAACACCTTCGGCGCCGTGGCGCGCGTGCGCAACGTCCTGGCCGACGAGATCCACCGCTTCTTCCAGGCGCGCGGGTTCCTCTATGTCCACACCCCGGTCATCACCGCCAGCGACTGCGAGGGGGCGGGCGCGCAGTTCCAGGTGACCACCCTCGACCTCGACGACCCGCCGCGCACGGCGTCGGCCGACGGCGCCCCGCCGCGCACCGACTACACAAAGGACTTTTTTGGCCGGCGCACCGCGCTCACGGTCAGCGGCCAGCTCGAGGGCGAGACCTGCGCCTGCGCCCTGGGCGACATCTACACCTTCGGCCCGACCTTCCGCGCCGAGAACTCCAACACCCGCCGCCACCTGGCCGAATTCTGGATGGTCGAGCCCGAGCTGGCGTTTGCCGACC
>CAYVKQ010000273.1:0-4585 GCA_964451945.1 uncultured Lentisphaerales bacterium | reverse complement strand
GTTTCCGCTGATCCTTACACTGTTCTTCCTGCGTCAGCGTAACCCGCTCATCCACAGGGAGTACGTTAGCGCGTTTTTCTGCAACCTGTAAACCGAAAAGGTGGTTGATTCCTGTCGCTGTTTCTTACAATATTTCGCTGTTTTGCTGCAACATGTTAGTAATCAATCGGATGTGATGTCGATGTTCCTCCCGGAACAAGAACGGAGGTGTCTTGTATGAAATCGCTGTCTCCGGCCCTGTTCTCGGCCTACTTGGCGGCCCTTCGCAAAAACCCGGAACCGGATGTGCTTGCGACGCCGGTTGCGCCGGGGCGGCCGTTTTGCGATACTCGCGTCACACAGGAGGAACCCATGGCGCAGAAACGCGGAGACATCATCGAACACAGCGACGCCGACCGGATCGGCTACGACGCCTACCCGGAGTGGCTCAAGCAGCGGTTGGAGTGGTTCCTGGACCAGCGGTTCGGGCTGATCCTCCATTGGGCGCCCTACAGCCAGTGGGACTGTTGCGAATCGTGGCCGCTGGTGCCGGAGCCCAACGCCTGGGCGCGCAACGACGCCATGACCTGCTGGGTTGAGCGAAACCGCGACTTCGACCGCTTCTGCCGCGACTACCGGGCGCTGAACCGCACGTTCAACCCCGTCCGCTTCGACCCCGACCGCTGGGCCGAGATCGCCGAGGCCGCCGGCGCGCGCTATGTGACCTACACCACCAAGCACCACGACGGCTTCTGCATGTGGGACACCCGCACCACCGACTACCGCATCACCCATCCCGACTGCCCGTTCCATGCCGACCCGCGGGCCGACACGGTGCGCGGCGTGTTCGACGCCTTCCGGCGGCGGAACCTGGCGATCAGTTGCTACTTCTCCAAGTCGGACTGGCACTGTCCCTGGTACTGGGCGCCGCAGTTCCCGGTGCGCGACCGCAACGTCAACTACGACACCGCGCAACACCCGGAAATCTGGGAGCAGTTCGTCGGCTTTGTCCACCGGCAGATCGAGGAGCTGATGACTCGCTACGGCCCGATCGACGCCCTCTGGCTCGACGGCGGGCAGGTGCGGGCGCCGGCCCAGGACATCCGCATGGACGAGATCGCCGCCATGGCGCGGCGCCACCAGCCGGGGCTGATCATCGCGGACCGCACCGTGGGCGGCGTGAACGAGAATTTCATCACCCCCGAGCAGGAGATTCCCGAGGCGCCGCTCGGCGTTCCCTGGGAGTCGTGCATCACGCTGGGGAAGGGGTGGAAGTACAACCCCCGCAACGTCTACAAGCCGGTCGGGCAGGTCGTCCGCATGCTCGTCGAGACGGTCTCCAAGGGCGGCAACCTGCTGCTGGGTGTCGGTCCCTCGCCCGAGGGTGAGTTCCCGGCGGAAGACGAGAAACGCCTGCGGGAGATCGGCGCCTGGCTGTCGGCGAACGGCGACGCCATCTACCGCACCCGGCCGGTCGCCCCTTACCAGGAGGGGAACGTCCGCTTCACCCGCCGCGGCGACGCGGTCTACGCCATCCTGCTGCCCGACGCCGACGGCCGCGCGCCCGCGCAGCTCGAACTGGCGTCGTTCCGTCCGGCCGACGGTTCCGAGGTGACGCTGCTCGACGGCGCGCGTCCGGTGCGGTGGCAGCCGCGCGGCGCGGGCTGCACCCTCTTCCCGCCCGACCCCCTTCCGCCGGCCCACGCCTGGTGCTTCCGCCTCCATCCCGGCGCTGACGCGGCCGGACTGGCCTCCTGAACGTTCACCGCCGGGAAAGGAAGCCCTCCATGCCCTTTGCAGACAGAACGGCCCTCGTGACCGGGGCCGCAGGCAACATCGGAGAGGCGGTCTGCCGCCAACTGGCGCAGGCGGGCGTCCACGTCGTTGCCACGGACGTTTGCGGCGAGCGGGTTGAACGGCTGGCCGCGGAGTTGCGCGGCCGGGGTTTCCATGTCCGCGGCCGCGTCCTCGACGTAACATCCGCCGAGAGCGTCCGCGCGGCCGTCGCGGGGATCGTCGCCGATTCCGGCCGGATCGACATCCTGGTCAACAACGCGGGCGTCTGGGAGCACACCGATTCGCAGGGACGCCATGCGGTGGAGACGATGCCGGAGGAGCAGTGGCGCCGCGTCTTCGAGATCAACCTCTGCGGCGCGTTCCGCTGCACGCAGGCGGTTCTCCCCGGAATGATCGAGCGGGGCTACGGCCGCATCGTCAACCTGGGGTCGATCGCCGGCGAGGTGGGGCTTCCCGGCTATGCGGACTACTCGGCCGCGAAGGCGGGCGTCGCGATGTTGACCAAGACCGTGGCCATGGAGCACGCCCGGCACGGCATCACCTGCAACTGCGTCTCCCCGGGGATGATCCTCCGGCAGCCGGGACCGAACGACGGCACCTGGGTCGGCCGCTGCGGCGTCGGCGACGATGTCGCCCGCGCCATCGTGTTTTTGGCGGACGACGACGCCGGCTACATCACCGGCGTCGAACTGCCCGTCGATGGCGGCCGCATCCTCGGCCCGCACAACTGCACGATCTAGCCGAGGCGGGACACGGAACCTCTTGATGCATCCGGTCGGGACGGCGCCCGCGCCCGCATCGAGGAACCGGAGGAACGACGTCCATGTTGTCGCAGAAAATGAGGCGCCGAACCATTCCGGCGGGCGCCCTGCTCCTCCCGCGGTAACGACTTGTCCCGTGTAAGCGGGCACGCTATACTTATCAGCACGCGGACTGCTCAGGGTGTGCTTGTCTGTTGCGCAACCATCCAACAACGAGGCGTATATGAAAAGATCGTTCAAAGCACGCTGTCGCGTCGCCACACAATGGATGGTGGCCGCCGGTGCCCTGACGCTGGCACCCGACCTGCGGGCCGCTCTTTTCGCGGACGCCTTCGAATCGGGAACGGGCGCCTGGCTCCTCTCGGGAAACTGGGGGTTGACAACAGCTACATCGCACTCGCCGGAACGGGCAATCACCGACAGTCCGGGCGCGTTCTACGCGAACAACAGCGATGCCTCGCTGACACTGACGGCGCCGCTGGATTTCACCGCCGTAACGGCACCGGCGCTCCGCTTCTACCACCGGCACGCGCTGGAGACGGATTACGACTGGGCATCCGTCGAAGTCTCCACGAACGCCGGCACCGACTGGAGCGAGATCGCCGCCTACGCCGGCGCGCTCGCCGACTGGACGCGCGAGCAGATCGACCTCGCCGCCTACGCCGGCCAACCGGCGCTGCTGCTGCGCTTCCGGCTCGTCACCGACACCTCGGTCGCCATGGACGGCTGGTACGTCGACGACGTTCTCGTGGGCGAAGTGCCCGCCGCCCCGGCGCTGACGATGGCTCTCCCCCTTGGCGCGACGGCCGTCGCCCTCGCCTGGTCCCCCAGCGCTTCGGACGACATCGCCGCCTACCACGTCTACCGCTCCCGCTCCGCCGCGTTCGACTGGCGCGACGCCCAGCGCATAGGCGAAACCGACGCCGCCACGACGACCTTCACCGACATTGCCGCCGCACCGAAAACCCGCTTTTACTACCGTGTCATGGCGATCTCTTCCAGCGGCCTCCATGCCGAAAGCAACGAGATGGAGGTGCTCCTCCGCGCCGGCATGGACTATCCCTTCCTCGACGATGCCGAAGCCGCCGGAACTTACTGGATCGTCGACGGCGGCTGGGGCTGGGCGTGCTCGGACGAACGCGCCGCCTCGGGCGACAGGGCGTGGTCCGACTCCCCCGGCGCGTTGTACGGCAACTTGGCCAACATTTCGCTGCGTCTTGCGACTCCCCTCGACCTCTCCACCGCGACGGCACCCGTGCTGACCTTCAACCAGATGCACGACCTGCTCGGCGGCGATGCCGCACTTGTGGAGGTCTCCATCAACAACGGCGTCGACTGGACGGTCATCGACACCTTTACCGGCACGACGTCGACCAACGCCTGGACGCGCGAGCGCTATCCCCTGACCGCCTATGCCGGCCAGGCAGCCGTGCTGCTCCGCTTCCGCCTCACGACGAGTGACGCGGACCGGGCCGACGGCTGGTGGCTCGACGACATTGCCGTGGCGGAAGCGCCTGCCGCGATCCCGTCGCTGCTGTTGGATCAGGCCACCTCGCACACGTTGAGGCTTTCGTGGCCGCAGAGCGCCGATCCGGTCTTTTCGCATTATGCGGTGCACCGCGTGACAGGCGTGTCCGGCGTCACGCACCAGTCGCCCTGCGTGGCCGTCATCGCGGATCCGTCGCAGAACGAATGGACCGACACGGACCTCGCGCTCGACACCGCTTATGCCTACCGCGTCTACGCGGTTTCGCCGTACGGCACCTATTCGGCTGACGGCGCGGAATCCACCCTCCGAACGTTGAACAACCCCCTGCCGTTCGCGGATGGCTTCGAAAACGGATCGCTCAACTGGAATTTCCTGGGTGCCTGGTCAGTCACGACCGAAACCAACGCCACCGGCAGCGCCTGCCTGGCCGACTCGCCGCTCGGGTTCTACGCGATCAACTTGAACAGTGGCAACAACTATGCGCTAACGGCGGTGGACCTGACCGGCGCGGCGTGGCCGGTGCTGCGCTTCAGGGACCGGCACGTCTTCTACGACGTGG
>CAYVKQ010000272.1:0-4587 GCA_964451945.1 uncultured Lentisphaerales bacterium | reverse complement strand
GTGCTGATCGACACGGCGGGCATGCGGCACGTCCACTCGGTCGACAGCGCCGTCGAGCGCTTCAGCCTCTTCCGTTCCGAGAAGAGCCTCGAAGCGGCCGATATCGTGGTGCTGGTGATGGACGCCGGGATCGGCCCCACGGTGCAGGACAAGCACATCGCCGCCAAGATCACCGCGGCGCGCAAGGGGTGCGTGCTGATCATCAACAAGTGGGACCTCTCGCAGGCGAAGGGGCTCACGCAGACGCAGGCCGGGCCCGCCCTGTTCAAGGAGATGGCGTTCATGGCGCATTGCCCGCTCGTCTTCATGTCGGCCAAGGACGGCTACAACGTCCGCAAGAGCATCGATGTGATCGACGCCGTGGCGGCGCAGACGCGGACCCAGCTTCCGACCGGGATGCTCAACCGGGTCCTGGAAGAGGCATGCGAGCGGATCACGATGCCGTCGGCGGGCCGGAAACACCTGCGGGTCTTCTACGCCACGCAGACGGGGGTGGCGCCGATCCGCCTGCGCCTCTTCGTCAACGACACGAAACTGGTGAAGAAATCGTTCATCGACTACCTCGAACGGAAGGTGCGCGAACGCTTCGGACTCGAAGGGGCGCCGCTGGTGCTGGCGTTTGTCGAACGTCCCCGTCCCGAGCGCGCCGAAGGGAAGCCCGCGCCCGCGCCTCGCGGCGCCTCGCAGCGCTACCACGCCGCCCGCAAATCCCGCAACCGCCGCGGGGGATGAGAGACGGGGCCTTGCCGGGTGCGCGGTCCCATAGGTCCCATGCTACCCCTGCTGTCCGACTGGCGGCACTGGAGCCCGCCGTCCTCGGCGGGTCGGCCAACTGGCCCGCGGCGGACAAAAGGCAAGGCGTAGACGACGCATGGTCTTCGCTCAAGTGAGTCGGTTTCGGTAGAGGTCGGCGAGCCGGAAAGAATGACGATCCGCCGTTTGTCAGGTGAGGCTCTTGCAAAACCCCTTGCTTGCAGGTGTGGCACGGGCATCTTGCCCGTGTTCCATGGGCGGGACGCCCATGCCACGGGGGGGTTTGCAAGAACCTCAGGTGCAGGGAGGCGACTGCCCAACACCATCCCATGACGCAACGCGCCATTCATCCACAGAGAAACCCCAAGACACCAGTACTGTCCCCGCCCCCTGTCGCCGCCAGTGTCGCTGTTACCGTCGGCCACGCCGACGGCAGCGTGCCAGCCAGTGGGGCCGACGTTGCACGGCGGCCGGTCGCACCCCGCCACCGGGGTGCCCGGTTCCATAGGTCACGTGCTACTGCGGTGGCCACGCAGGCAGGCTCCCTCACGCGAGGCCGAGCAACAGGCCGGCGGCGAAACCGATGCGGGCGGCGCGCGAGGCGAGGGCGGCCGCGGCGGCGGCCGCCACGAGCGCCGCGACCACCAACGGCACGTCGCCGACGTCGCCTAGCGAGCGGAGGGTATGGAGCAGCAGCGCCGCCGCCAGCGCGGCGCCATACAGGTGCCCCAGGCGTCGCAGCAGGGCCAGCAGCCGTCCGCGGCGCGTCGGCGGCGGGATGCCGTGCCACACGAACGGCGTCAGGAGCACCGCCACCCCGCCGGCCAGCAGCATTCCTTGCGCGAGCGTGGTGGGCAGCGCGGGCGGCAGCAGCGGCCACGCCCGGACGATGGCGGCGGCGCCGAACGCCGCGGCGGCGCCGAGGGCGGCGGCGCGCCAGGCGGCGCGCGCCCGTCCCGCCGACAGCGGTTCGTCGCAATAGGGGCAGGCGGCGGACTCGGGCGGCAGCGGACGGTCGCAGGCGGGGCAGCGGCGCGGGGCGCCGCCGCAGAGAGACGTCCGCAGGGCCGCGAAGGCGCGCCGCGGCGTCACGGCCGCCGCTCCGCCGGGGCTTCCGCCAGCCAGGCGTCGATCATCCGCCGGGCGATGCTGATGGGCCCCGGCAGCAGCGGCAGGTTGTCGCGCGCGAACCATCCCGCCTCGCCGATCTCGACGCCGTCGGGGCGGACCTCGCCGCCGGCCCACTCGGCGGTGAAGGCGATCATGAGGTTGTTGGGGAACGACCACGGCTGGCTGCTGAAGTAGCGGATGTCGCGTACGGTGATGCCTACCTCCTCGGCGACTTCGCGGCGGAGCGCCTGCTCCAGCGATTCGCCCGCCTCGACAAACCCGGCGACCACGCTGAAGAACCCCGCGGGGCCGCGGGCGCGGCGTTCCAGCAGCACGGTGTCGCCGCGCGTGATGCGGACGATCACCACGGGGTTGATCCGCGGGTAGAAGAGGGTGTTGCAGGCGGGGCAGGCCATCGCCGCCTCGGTCGCGTGGCGCTGCAGCGGCTGGCCGCAGACGGCGCAGAAGCGGGTGGTGCGGCGCCAGTTGAGCCATTGGAAGGCCCGCGCCGCGAGGGTGTAGTCGGCGGGCGCGGCGAGGTCGAAGCAGGCGCGCAGATCGAGCGGGCGGGCGTCCGGCAGCGGCGGTGCGGCATGTGCATCGACTAGGGCGACGGTGCCGTCCTCCGCGGCGAGGGTTTCCGTGGGGACCGCGCCAGGGGCCAGCGGCAGGCGGCACCGCACCGGCCGTCCGGGAAGGGTCCAGATCGTGTCCTGGGTGAAATAGAGCGCGTGTGTCATAAAGGGCCTTAGCCGGGGGATGGCCGGTCGAGGGTCAGCGCGCCGCGGATGATCTCGGCGAGCGCCCGGGGGTCGGCTCCGGCCAGCCGCTGGAGCACCCGCTCCCAGCGGTAGGCGAAGCTGCCGGCCTCGTCGCGCGGCCGGTGGCTGAAGAGAGCGTCGAACGCGCGCCGGCGCCGGAGGTACTCCTCCCGCACCCGTGTCACCTCGCGGGCGAAGGCGCCGAGGTAGTGCCCGGCGAACTCCTGGGCGTTGGTCATGTGGCCGGCACGGCGGTTCACCGGTTCGGCATAGGCCCCGGCCAGTTCCTCCAGCGGCTTCAGATAGTTGGAAAAGGTGCCGGTGTGGTCGGCGACCTCCAGCTCCTGCGGCAGGCCGTCGCCTCCGAGAAGGACGACTTCGTCGCCGCAGTCGAAAAGGGCGGTCGCGCCGTCGCCGCGGGTGCGTCCCACGATTAGGTTGATCGCCGCCGCCTGGCCGAGCAGCGCCGCCAGGCGGCGGTTGAACTCGAGGTTCCGGTACAAGTGCGGCGGGATCTTGTCGGTCGCCCAGCCGCGCAGATAGGGGCGTTCGATGTAGTTCACCCAGTAGGCCGCGCCGCGGTAGCGGGCGTTGGCGCCGGTGTAGGTCTCGCTGATGCGGCGGGCGATGATCTGCGGCGGCAGGCGCATGCCGAGCTGCTGGCAGCCGAGGCGGCGGTCGAGAATGTAGTCGGTGTACTCCTCGGCCTCCAGGATTGCCTGCAGCAGGTCCTTGCCCGCGTCCAGATGCTCGGCGATGCCCCACTTCTGCAGGCGGAGGATGCGGATCACGGGGTCGGCGGCGTGCAGGTGCTTCACTTCGGCCAGGTAGACGGTCGCGCGGGCGGTTCCGGCGCCGGGGCCGCGGTGGGAGAGCGAGCGGGAAAGGCGGCCGATGTTGACGTACTCGATCTCGCGGAACTCGCGGACGTAGTTGAAGATCATGCCGCGCGCCCGCGGGTCGCAGAGGCGGCGCAGCTCGGGATCGCCGGGCGCGCGGGCGCATTCATCGAACACCGGGTCGAAGATCAGCTCGCCGTCCTCGATGCGCGCGCCGGCAAGCCATTCGACCTGCAGGTAGAATTCGGCGGAGAGGCCGCGGACGATCTCGGTGGCGACGGTCTCGTTCGGCTGCTGGATCAGGGCGGCGCACATCCGCTTGCGCCATTCGGCCGCCTGGGGGTCGTCGGCGCGGAGGGACGGCGGGACGGCCGCGTCGTAGGCCGCGGCGAGGGCGGCGTGGCGGATGCGCAGGTCGGCGCAGGCGCAGGCGGGATCGTCGAGCGCGGCCAGGACGGCGCGGTCGAAGGCGCAGTCGGCGGGGAAGAGGCCGATCTCGGGGTAGCCGAGGCGGTTGCGTCTGGTGCAGAAGCGGGCGACCTCTTCGACTTGGACGCGGAATCCCGCGTCGTCCATGGTGGCCAGCCAGCGGAACGCCTCGCAGGTGAGGAAGCGCGTCCCCGAGGCGCGGTTGTAGTAGTAGACGGGGGCGTTGCCGATGGCGCAGCGGGAGGCCGCGATGAGCGCGATGATCTCCTCCTGCGAGTGGGGCAGGGGGCTCATGCGCCAGTTCTCGCCGCGGCCGCGGAGGGCGTTGCGGACCGTTTCGCTGGCGGTGTTGAGAAAGCGGATGTGGCGCTTGGAGACCAGCGTCTGCAGAAACTCGTCGGCGCGGAACGCCAGGTCCATGCGCGACGGGACGGGGCGGATGAGGACCGTCTGGCCGTCCAGCAGCAGGTCGACCGATGTCTCGCACTCCTCGTCGGCCTCGGCGTCGCCGAGTGGCGCCTCGCCCCGTCCGGCGCGCGCGGCGTTGAGGGCGTCGATCCACGCCAGACGCTGGAGGGCGTGGATGCGGGGCAGCGTGACCAGCCCGGGCGTGCGCAGGAACACGGTCGCCACGCCGGAATAAGGTCGCCCCGTGGGGTCGCGACTCAGCAGGGGTTCGCCAAGGAGCGTGAACG
>CAYVKQ010000271.1:2430-4592 GCA_964451945.1 uncultured Lentisphaerales bacterium | reverse complement strand
CGCGGATCTGGTTCCAGGCTATGGTCAGCGACCCGATGATTTCGTCCTCTTCGCCCGCGCCGGGATGTTCGGGCTGGCTGAATTCGATGGTCTTCAGGCCGAGCATGGCGGTCAGGGAGGCGGTATCGCTGATGCGCAGCGTGAGCGCACCGCGCACCTCGGTGACATCCGCGTCGTATTCGGTTTCCGTGATGCGGTTGGTCTGGATCTTGTTGATCGTGGTGGTTTGCGTGGTGCTGGACGACGTGGTGGTGTCGCCGTCGGTGGTCGTGGTGGTGGTCGAGCTGCTGACGCTGGTGACGGGCTGTTCGATCTCGAACCAGACGTTGGAGGTCACGGTCTGGTCGATGCGCCCGGCGAACGCCGACGCTTCCAGCCCCAGCCGGGCGCTCAGGTTGAGGCCCGCGCGGCCCTCGCCGTAGCGCTGGACGATGTCGTCGTTGGACTGGTTTTCGCGGTACAGGCCGGCGACGTAGAGGTTGGAGGGCCGCAGGCGGTTCCGGGACGTGCCCGTGCGGCCGGCCTCGTCGACCGCGACGGCGCGTTCCGCGGGAATCCGGTTCTGGGCGAAAGCGACGAGTTCGCGCAGCCGGCGTTCGGGATAGCCGTCGCGGCGGAGCAGCTCGATCTGCCGTTCGGCCAGATAGGGCTTGTTCATCAGCGTGGCGATCTCGGCGCGCATCCGCCGCGCCTGGAACACGGGATGGTTCTCCAGGACCTCCGCGACGACGTCGGCGGCGTCGGCGTTCCAATCCGGCTCGAAGCGGCGCACCGTCAGCAGGTCATCGCCGGGACAGGTGTAGCCGAAGGCGTCGACGACGAACCCGAGCTGGTACTCGCGGTCGGCCTCGCCCAGCAGCGTGCGGACGGGATCGACGAGGCGGGCGACGTTGCTCCCCTCCTCCTGCCCGATTTCGCCGAAAGGATAGGCCACCGCCAGCGGCTCCCGGGGCGGCAAGGCCAGATGCTTCTCGAGATCGGCGCGGCTCTCGGAAAACTCGCGGCGGACGCGGGCGCTCCACTCGCGCAGGGTTTCCAGGCGCTTCTTTTCCGGCAGCCAGACGCGGTTGGGCAACGGGAACACGTCGGGGGAGCCTTCCGGACCCGCCGGCCGCGGGGTGTTGGCGTATTTGAGGTGGCTGCCGATCTGCCAGGCGCCGGTTTCCCGGTAGCCGCGCAGCTCTTCCCACGCCGCGTACATCGGGGCGTTGAGCTCTTCGATGCTGGTGATGACGAACATGCCGAAGGTCAGGCCCAGCTCCTGCGCGACCGGGGTGCCGAGGCTCAGGGAGCTCCGCAGGCCGTCGTCGAAGGTGATGGCCGCGACCTTGGCGATCGGGGCGTCGGCGCGGCGGCGGAACTTGCGCTCGCCCGTCAGGGCATAGCGGGCCTGGTCCACCTGCTGCGCCAGCCAAGGAGGATCTTCCGCCGCGGCGCCGGCGCCGGCGTTCTTCTCCAGATAGGCGGGAATGTCCAGCGGATCGATGAACGTGAACCCCGCGTCGCGCAAGGCCAGCAGATGCTCCCGGAACCGGCGGGTGGAAGGCAGCGCCTGCCACTCGCTTTCGGTCAGGCCGTGGTACAGCAGCGTCAGCACCGCGCCGCGGTTGCCGATGTCCTCCAGCCGGTCCAGCGCCTCCAAGGCGGCGGGATAGTCGCCGCGCTGCACCTCGAGCCGGGCGCGCTGCAGGAAGCGATAGGGATTGTTGGGCTGGTTGTTCTCGTAGATCGCATCCAGCGCCCGCTCGGCGGCCGCGAAATCCCGCCGGAACATTTCGATCTCGAAACGCGTTTTCAGCGCCTGCTGGTTGCGGGGATTCAAGTCGCGCAGGATGCGGTCCACGACGTCGCGCGCGCGGTCGACCTGGTGCGCCAACAGGGCGATCTGGGAATACTGGTTGAGCCAAGGCACGTAGGTCGGCCGCGCCTCCGTGGCGGCCGCGTATTGCTCCAAGGCCAGCGTCAGCGGCCAGCGGGCGGCGTCCTTGCGGTTCAAGGCCACCAGCCGCGCCCCGAGCCGGACCCGCAGCTGCGCGCGGACGTCGGGATCCGCGGCGTCGGCGATCAATTCCCGCAGGGACTGCACGGCATCCTCGGGCACCTGGCCGATCTCCGCCAGATCGGCGCGCAGATTCATGACGTCCCAGCGGGCCGGGTCCTCC
>CAYVKQ010000271.1:0-2420 GCA_964451945.1 uncultured Lentisphaerales bacterium | reverse complement strand
TGCGCCGGGCTTCCGCGTCGGCCTGGTCGAGACTGCCGACGAGCATGAGGGCGCGCGCGAATTCGGTCCGGAACGCGAGGTTCTCCGGCAAGGCCTCGACGATTTCCGCCCACAGGTCGAGCGCGTCTTCGTGGCGCTGGACCAGCGAACAGGTGCGGGCCAGATCCGTTTTCACGTCGAAACGCGCGGGATCTTCGGCGACCAGTTTCTCGAAGATTTCCACCGCCGGAGCGAGGCGGCCGAGGCGGAACAGGTTCTGGGCATACCAATAGCGGACGTCGTAGTTGTTCGGTTCGAGGGCGAGCGCGCGGGCCAAGTGTTCGTCGGCGGCGGTCCAGTCGCTGCGCGCGATGGCCAGCTGGGCGAGCAGGTTGTGGGCCTTCGGCGACTCGGGCCGCAAGGCGGCGAACTGCCGCCACAGGTCCTCGGCCTCCGCGACGCGGCCGAGGTGATAGTAGCACCAGCCGAGGGCCTCCCAGGTCGCTTCGACGGTCGGATCGATCCGGAGGGCGTCTTCCAGCAGCGGGGTGGCGGTCGCGTAGTCTTTTTCCTGGATCAGCATGATGGCCTGTTCCAGTTCGTCGCGCGCCGCCGGCTCCGCCCGGGGATCGGCGGGCCCGGCTTTCAGCAGGAACGGTTCGCGCTCGGCGGTCTTGCGCGTGGCGCGGACCAGGCCGTCCACCGCGGTGGCCGTGGCGACGGCCGCGGTCTCGGCCGGGGAAACGGCCGGCGCCGGCGCCATCAGCAACCAGATGGCCAGTCCGCCGGCCGCCACTCGGGATAACGTCGGATTCATGGGAAAACGTCCTCCTGCGGTTCGCAAACGGGTTTTCACTTCCAGTATTCCTCGATCAAGGCGGCGGCCAGCAGGCGCGCGCCGTCGGGCGAGAGATGGATGCCGTCGACGTCGCGCACCGGGATGGCGGCGGCGGTCAGCGGGTCCATGCGCCGCTCGACGTAGCCGCCGGTGCGTCGGTCGGCCACCAGCGCGGAAAAATCGTGCGCGACCACCTGCGGGCGCGCCGCCGCCTCGGCGGCCACCACGGCGTTGAGGCGCCGGGCGAACTCGGCCACGACCGGTTCGCGCATCGGCGGCAATTGCAGCCAGACGATTTGTTCGCAGCCGCCGGCCAGCAGGCGGTCCATGGCGCGCCCGGCGCGCGCCGCGTATTCGGCGTCCCATTCGGGCGTGCCGGGCTGGACCAGGCCGCCGGGCTCCACCCACATCGGCTGCCGGTCGTTCGCCCCGAGCGCCACCACCGCGACGCGGGGCGCGTGCGCCGCGCAGAGTTCATCGATCTTGGCCAACCAGTCGAACGCATCCAGCCGGGCCAGGCCCGTGCCGATGCTGGCGAAGCTCGCGACTTCGACGTCCGGCAGCTTCGCCAGTTCGCGCTCCAGCGCGCGGGCCGGCAGGCGCATCATCGAATCGCCGATGAGCAGGACGGGGGATTTCGCTCCGGCAGCTTGTCCGCACGCCGCGGCGGCCCAAAGTCCCGCCGCCAGCGCTCCGCCCCACCCCCGCCATCCCCATCCTTTTTTCCCGCTGCCAAGTTGCTGTCTCATGTGTTTCTCCAAGGTACGGGCGCGCGCGCCGGAACACAAACCAATTGGCGACTTTTCACTCATTGAGGACCTTCCCCGCCGTCCGGACCAACCAAGTTCGCGGGCGATCCAAACGGAGCGCGGTGCACGTCCGGGCCACCGGGCCGCTGGCCGCCAGCCAAAACGAGCGCACCGGACCATAGGGCAGGATCTCGTTGTTGCGGTGCAGCGCGGCGCCGTTCAGCGCCAGCGCCAGCGCATAGAACAGCACCACCCCGCCCCACGCCGTTTTCAAGGGCATCCCGACCGGTTTTTCTTTTCCATCCATCTGTTCTCCGACCTCTGCTCTCCGACCTCTCTAAAACTGGAAATAAATGAACGGCGCGACGCCTTCCGGCCCCAGGGCGAGAATCGCGGTCAAGGCCAGCGCCGCGGCCGTGGCCAGCGCCCACGCGGGCCACGCGGAGACCTTGCGGGCCGCGCGCCACAGGCGGTCGCCGTCGAGAAACTGCGTGGCGAAACCGACGAGCACCATCGCGACGGACAGCGCGCTCCAGGTCGCGACCTCCGGCACGGTCGCGCGCCAACTTCCGAGGCTGCGCAGCATCGCGTTCACGGTTTCCATGCGGCCGCTACGGAACAGGATCCAGGAGAAGCACACCACGTGGAAGATCCAGATCCGTCCCAGCAGCGCCACCGGCCAGGGCGCGGGCGCGGCGTGGCGCCGGTTCAGCCCGAGGATGCCGCGCGCGGCGCGTTCGAGGACGAGATAGACGCCGTGGAAGGCCCCCCACAGCAGGAACGTCCAGGCCGCGCCGTGCCACAGCCCGCCGAGCAGGAACGTCGCGAACAGGTTGACGGCGGTGCGCGCGGCC
>CAYVKQ010000270.1:0-4594 GCA_964451945.1 uncultured Lentisphaerales bacterium | reverse complement strand
CGCCGCGCTCGGGGTCGGGGACGCCCGTCACGGCGCCCTCCAGCACGGCGGGGTGTTCGAGCAGCGCGCTCTCCACCTCGAACGGGCCGATGCGGTAGCCGGAGCTCTTGATCACGTCGTCCATGCGTCCGACGAACCAGAGATAGCCGTCGGCGTCCCTCCAGGCGACGTCGCCGGTGTGGTAGATGCCGTCGCGCCAGACGCTGCGCGTCAGCCCGGGGTTCTGGTAGTAGCCACCGAAGATGCCGAACGGGACCCGCTTGTCGGTGCGGATGACGATCTCGCCCTCCTCGCCGACCTCGCAGGAGCGTCCGTCCGGCGCCAGAATGTCGACATCGTATCCGGGCGCGGGGCGTCCCATCGAACCCGGCTTGGGGTCCATCCAAGGGAAGGTAGCGACCACCACCGTCAGCTCGGTCTGCCCGTACCCCTCGCGCAGGGTCAGCCCGGTTTGCGCCCGGAACTGGTTGAAGATCTCGGGGTTGAGCGGTTCGCCGGCCACCACGGCATAGGCGAGGTGCGACCAGTCATAGGTCGTGAGATCCTCTTTCAGCAGGTAGCGGTAGATCGTCGGCGGTGCGCAGAAGGTGGTCACCTTGTAGTTCTGGACCACTTCGATCAGGCGCCGGGCGCTGAAGGTGTCGTAGTCGTAGGCCATCACGGCGCTGCCGGCGAGCCACTGGCCGTAGAGCTTGCCCCACGACGCCTTGGCCCAGCCGGTCTCGGCGACGGTGAGGTGGAGCCCGCCCGGCGTGCAGTTCTGCCAGTATCTGGCGGTGAGGATGTGGCCCAGCGGGTAGGAAAACGTGTGAGTGACCATCTTCGGCATCCCGGTCGTACCGGAGGTAAAGTAAAGGAGCATCGGATCGGCCGCGGCGACGGCCTCCGCGCCCCGCGGCCGGTCGAAGACATCGGACGCCGCCGCGCACCCGGCTGTGAAATCGAGCCAGCCCTCGCGTCCGCCCGCCAGGCACGCGCGCCGCGGGATCGGCGCCTCGCCGTGGGCGCCGTCGACCGCCTCCAGCACCCGCGGGTCGCCGACGCACACCACCATCGCAACGCCGGCGGCACGGACGCGGTAGACAATGTCCTTCTTCGCCAGCTGGTGGGTCGCCGGGATGGCGACAGCCCCCAGCTTGTGCAGCCCCAGCACGGCGAACCAATAGGCGTAGTGGCGCTTCAGGATCAGCATCACCCGGTCGCCCTTGCGGATGCCCTGCGCGCGGAAGAAACTGGCCGCGCGGGCGCTTCCGGACGCCATGTCGGCCATGGTGAAGCGGCGGTCGCCGCCGTGATCGTCGCACCAGACCAGCGCCAGCCGGCCGGGATCCTCCGCCGCGATGGCGTCGACGACGTCGAAGCCGAAGTTGAACGACGCATCGGCCGTCACCGCGTAGTTCGCCGCCAAATCCTCGTAAGATGAAAAATCGGCCTGTTTCAAATACCGCCGCAAAATGTCCACTGCCCACCCCTTCATTCTGATCAGACCTCACCCGGTGATGACGGCGAGAAACGTCGCCGGCGCGCCGTCCAGTGCCTGCATCCCGTGCGGCCGCGTCGCGTCGAAATAGATGGAGTCGCCCGCCTGCAGGCGCGAGTCGTGGCCGTCCACGCGGACCAGCAGCGCGCCGCCGAGGACGACATCGAGTTCCTGCCCCGCATGGGTGTTGAGCTGCATCGGCCCCCGGCCCGGCTCGACCGTGACCCGGTAGGGCTCCATCGCCTTGCCGGCAAACCCGGCGGCCAGCGCCTCGTAGTGATATTGCCGGCGGCGCTCGACAACCGGACCGCGGCCCGTCCGTGTGACGTGGAACACGCGCGCATGGGCGTCGCCGCCGGTCAGCAGCGCGCCGACCTCGACATGGAAGTGAGCCGCGACGGCCGACAGGTAGCTCAGCGGCACGTCATGCGCGCCCGCCTCGTATTCGCTATACCGCCCCGCGTCGATGGCGGTCGCCGCAGCCACCACTGCGGGCGATTCGCCGACCGCTTCGCGCAAGGCGCGCAACCGCTGGGCGATCGCCTCCCGTTCGTTCCTGCACATCCTGAGTCTCCTCTCGTTTCAACCCTCTCTAGCATACGGCGCCAGCGCGCCGGCGGCAAATGAAAAGCACACGCACGTCAATCGCGGACCAGCGGCGCGAAGAAGGCGCCGGTCACGCGCGCCAATTGCTCGGGATTCATTTCGAGGTTCATTCCGACCCGTCCCGCGGAAAAGACGATGGTGTCATGCACCACCGCCAGCTCCTCGACAAACGTGGGAAAGGCCTTCTTCATCCCCAGCGGCGAGCAGCCCCCGTGAACGTAACCGGTCAACGGAAACAGGGCCGCCGTCGGCAGCATCGCCACGCTTTTGACGCCCGCCGCGCGCGCCGCGCGTTTCAGATCGAGTTCGTTCGCGGCCGGGATCATGAACACATAGTGGCCGCGGTCCGCCCCGACCGTCACCAGCGTCTTGAACAACCGTTCGGGGGCGACGCCCAGCTTTTCGGCCACCGTCAGCGCGTCAACCCGACCGTCATCCACCGTATACGTGTGAACGGTGAAAACGGCGCCGGTCTTTTCAAGCATCCGGACCGCATTGGTTTTGCCATCACTCATGTCATCCGCATCCATGCGCCTGCGCGAAAATGCGCAACTGGAGAATTGACAGAAACGGTGTAAAACATAGATGATAAACAACCTTTCTGAGAAGCCCAAGACCGATTTTGAGTGTAGTATGCCCAAAGCGTGTGAATTGAAATGCGGATCCCTGGTCGAAATCCAGGGAATGCCCTACCTTCTGGAGACCCTGGCGGTTTCCAACCCCTCCGCCCGCGGCGCCGCGAGCATCTACCGCCTGCGCTTCCGCAATCTGGTCACCAAGGCGAAGCAGGACGTCTCGTGCAAGGGCGAGGAGCCGTTCGGCGAAATCACTGTCGAGCGCCGCCCGGTCCAGTTCCTGTTCGCGCAGCAGGACCGCTACACCTTCATGGACATGGAGGACTTCTCGCAGATCGAACTGGCCGCGGAGACGGTCGCGGATCAGAAGGACTACCTGGTCGACGAGATGGAAGGGATCAGCGTGCTCATGGCCGACGGCAAGGCGCTGATGATCGAGCTTCCCTGCAGCGTCGAGCTGACCGTCGCCGGGACCGCCCCCGTGATCCGGGGCGCGAGCGCCACGGCACGCAGCAAACCCGCCACCCTGCAGACGGGTCTGGTCGTCCAGGTGCCGGAATACATCACCGCCGGCGACGTGGTCAAAGTCGACACCCGCACCGGAGAATTTCTCAAACGCGCCTAACCCCCAAAGGAGTGACCATGAACAGCGATCAAGTGAAAACCGGATTTCAACGCGCGCCGCACCGCAGCCTTTTCCTGGCCACGGGCGTCTCCCGCGACGATTTCAAGAAGCCGTTCATCGGCGTCTGCAACGCCTACACCGACATCATCCCCGGCCACTGCCACCTGAACAAGGTCGGCGAGTATGTCAAAGAGTGTATCCGCGAGGCCGGCGGCGTCCCGTTCGAGTTCAACACCATCGGCATCTGCGACGGCATCGCCATGGGGCACGGCGGCATGAAGTACTCCCTGCCCAGCCGCGACCTGATCGCGGATTGCGTGGAGTCCATGGTCAACGCCCACTGCTTCGACGCCATGATCTGCATCCCCAACTGCGACAAGATCATCCCCGGCATGGTCATGGGCGCGCTGCGCGTCAACATACCCGCCGTCTTCGCCAGCGGCGGACCGATGCGGGCCGGACAGCTCGATGGCAAGCCGGTCGACCTTATCACGGTCTTCGAGGGCGTCGCCCAGTTTAAGAACGGCGCCATCGATGAAGAGCGGCTGACCTGCATCGAGGAGAACGGCTGCCCCGGCTGCGGCTCCTGCTCCGGCATGTTCACGGCCAACTCCATGAACTGCCTCTGCGAGGCCATCGGCCTCGCCCTGCCGGGCAACGGTTCGATCCTGGCCGACGATCCGGCGCGGCGCGACCTTTGGCGCGCCGCCGCCATCCGCGCCGTGGAGCTCGCCCGAGCCGAAGGCCCGCGCCCGCGCGACCTCGTCACCCTCGCCGCCATCGACAACGCCTTCGCGCTGGACATGGCCATGGGCGGCAGCACCAACACTGTCCTGCACACACTGGCCATCGCCCGCGAGGCCGGCATCGAATATGACCTCGACCGCATCAACGACATCTCGCGGCGCTGCCCCAATGTCTGCAAGGTCTCGCCCTCCAGCGCCTACCACATGGAGGACGTGGACGCGGCGGGCGGCGTGTACGCGATCCTCAAGCGCATCGCCGACATCCCCGGCCTGCTCGACACCTCGTGCCTGACCGTCAACGGCAAGACCCTAGCCGAGAACATCGCCGCCGCCGTGATCAAGGACGAGCAGGTCATCCGCCCGCTCGCGAAAGCCTACTCCAAAGACGGCGGGCTCACCATCATGCGCGGCAACCTGGCCGAGCAGGGCGCGGTGGTCAAGAAGGCCGGCGTCGCCGCCTCGATGCTCAAGTTCGAAGGCAAGGCCATCTGCTTCGACTCGCAGGAGGATGCCTGCGAAGGCATCCTGGCAGGCAAGGTCAAAGCCGGCCATGTTGTCGTGA
>CAYVKQ010000269.1:0-4613 GCA_964451945.1 uncultured Lentisphaerales bacterium | reverse complement strand
AGTCGATCTCATCGAGAGGGGAGACCGTGGCGCCGATGAGATCGGCGTAGCCGCGTTCCGCCAGCACGAGGGCGGCGGGGCCGTCGAGGAGCAACGCGCCGGCCAGCAGGCGGCGTATCTCGGCGTCGTCGAGGATGCGGACGGTCGCGGCGCCGGCCAGGACTTGGACCTTGGCCGGAAGGGTGGTGAAGGGAAAGCCGTGGCGGGAGAAGACGTGGCTGGCGGTCGTCGGCCCCTCCAGTCCGCCGTCGCTCATGCCGCCGCCGGTCCAGGGGGCCGCGGCGGCCGCCTCGGGGCGCGCGACCAGGCCGAGTCCCGCGACAGTGTGCTCCCGGAGCGCCTCGCGCAGTGCGGCGAAGCGGCCGCGCCTGTCGCGGTACATGTCGAGATAGCCGCGCTCGATCAGCGGATCGGGGAGGTGTTGGGTGGCGTAGAGCATGCTCGCCTCGCAGCCGTAGCTGAGCGCCAGCGTGATCATTGCCTCCAGCATCGCGGCGGAACAGAAGAAGCGGTTGTGGGGGAAGGTGTCGCTCTCGTAGAATTTCTCGACGTGCGCGGGAAGGTGCTGCACCGTGTAGAGGACGGTGAAGAGGGTGGGCGGGAACGCGACCGGGATGTCGGTGCCGTACGAGGCGCCGCAGATGCGGATCCAGGGGCGGTTGCGTCCGGCGAAGGCGAGGGTGACCGCCTCGGTCATGTCGCCGTCGAGCGACCAGCACCCCGGCTGGCAGAGGCCGAGGCGCGTGGCCGGGGCGATCGCCTGCACGGCGGCGGCCGTCTCGGCGGCGAGGTCGGCGAGCGTCTCGCGCATCATCGCGGCGTAGAGGCGCCGCAGCCGGACGCTTTCGCCGGTCACCGCGCCGAAGCACGCGGCGAGTTCCTCGCGGGTGTAGGCGCGTCCCGCCCGTTCGGCGAAGCGGTGCAGATGGTGTTCGCAGAAGCAGCCGTAGCGGACCGTGCCGTGGTTGCTGAACTCGTAGTCGTCCTCGAACAGGATCATGTAAGGCCGCGCCTTCCGGGCGACGATCTCGCAGGCGCGGACGAAGCGGCGGCGGAACGCGGGGTCGAGCGGACAGTAGGAAAAGGGGGAAGTGCCTCCGCCCAGTCCAAGAATCGGCGTGTAGGGGGCGCCGGGGCCGACCTTGAGGGTGGCGGTATTCCACCACGAGATCAGGAACCCCTCCGCTTCGAGCGTCTCGCGCACGCGGCCGATCTGCGCGCCGATCATCTCGTAGAGCGTCTCGTCGGGGAAGCCCGTGAAGCGGATCGACTTGGACGGGGCGATCAGCAGGAAGTGGCGGATGCCCGTGTCGCGTCGGATGGCGCGCATGACAGCGAACATCTCGTCGGCGCGGTTGGCGAAGAACACAAACGGCAGCGCGGCTTCGAACGGGGGGATGGGGTCGGCCATGCGGGGGCTCCTTGGGGTAGTCTGGCGTTTGCGACGCACGGTGTGCAGGCACACGCCGTGATCTCCTCATGTCACGATGAAAGCCATAGTTTCCACGCACCCCCGCGAAAATGCAAGACCGGAGACCCCCGGGGCGCAATCACGGTTTCTTTGTCCGTCGCCGGCGGCATGCAAGGTAGGGTCCGCCGTCCCCGGCGGACCGCGCAAGCAGCAGCTACGCGCGCAAGCTCACGTCGACGCCGCGGCCCGCCGGGGACGGCGGGCCCTACTAGGTGGCGTGCAGAGGGCCGAGCTGCAAAGAAACCGTGACTGCGCCCAGACGACCGCCCCCCGCGATAAAACCCCGCATAAAACCGTTGCGCGGAGACCCCCGGTTGCGCTATCTTCTTCACCCACAGCCCGCCGGACGGCATGCCGCGGCAAGCGGCAGGCGGCGATCCCGGGCTGGCGAGGGGGTGATTCCGGATGATCCAGATCAAGCTGAAAAAGGGCGAGACGGTCGAGCGCGCGATGAAGCGGCTGAAGAAGGTCATGGACAAGGAGGGCCTGATGAAGCAGCTTCGCGCCAACCGCTATTTTGAGAAGCCTTGCGAGAAGAAACGCCGCAAGTCCGCCCGCGCCCGCGCCCGGCTCTTTTCGCGGCGCCCCCAGACGATGGGCTCGTGAGCCCCGCCGCCTGAAACAAGGAACCCCGGCCGACGCGCCGGGGTTTTTCGTTCTGCGGGTGCGCTATGCCTCCGCTTTCATATCGGCCGACAGAACGGCTGCCAGGGTGTGGGACTCGCCCGGGTCGAGGGTGACGGCGTTGCCGGTGTCGTTGGCCGTTTCGACGCAGATCATGCGCGTGTATTCCTCGTCGCCGAAGTCGGGCATCCGTTTCGATTTGGCGATCCATGGATTCCAGACCACCGTCGTCCGGCTCCCCTGCTTGGCGACGACAATCTGCCGCCCCAGGCCAGCGTCGTCGATGACGCACTCGGTTTCGGTGTTTTCGTAGACGCGGTCGACCTCTTGCCGCACGACCACCGGGGTTTCCTGCAGATGCCCGTCCGTTCCGGTGACCTTGTCGGAGTAGGTGGCGCCTTCAAGCCCGCGCACCGTGACGTCCATGATCTGGCGCACGGTGAAGTAACTGTGCAGCGCCTCGGTGAAGGTGAACGGTTCCTTGTCGCTGTTGCGCGTGGTCAGCTCGACCTTCAGCGCGTTCTCCAGGGCGACGCGCAGCGTCAGATGGAAGCGGTGCGGCCACCAGGCGTGCGTCTGTTCCGAGTCGGTGAGGACCAGGCGGATCTCCGTGCTGCGGGAGGTGTAGTCGGTGGCGGCGAGACTCCACGGGAGGATGCGGGCGAATCCGTGCATCGGCAGCGCGGGTGCCGTGGGGTGCGGGCCGAACCATGGCCAGCAGACGGGGATGCCGCCGCGGATCGGATGGCCCGGCTCGAAGCGCGCCGCCTTGCTCATGAACAAGACCGGGAGGTGTCCGGCCGGTCGGTAGGAGAGGACGTGCCCGCCGTAGAGCGATATCTCGCAGGAGCCGCTGCCGTTGGCGATGGCGATGATCGGCAGGCCGTTTTCACCGGCGCGGCAGGCGATTTTGCCCGGGGACCCAAAACGGGAGTTCAGCAGGGCGGTATCGGGAAAATCCATAAACGGTCAGTTCCTTATCGGCTAATCGGTTCAGTTGACTCGTCGGTCACGATGTGTTGTTCAAAAGCGAAACGGAGCTGGCGGGGCCGCCAGTCGGGATTGAGCAGCCTGCCGGGTTCGGTGCCGCCCGCGAGTTGGAGCAACGCGCGGGCGAAGGCGGATGAAAGCTCAAGCAGGCGGCCGCCCTGGATGCCGCGTCCCTGCGGTGTGAGCGGCGCGTAGATGGCGGGGAGGAGCGGCGCGAGAATCGCCATGTGGGGCGCGGGGTGCAGTGGACGCTTCAACTCCAGCCAGGCGACGTCGATCATCCAGCCGGGGACCGTTGCAGCGGCCTGCCGCCGTGTCCGCTCCGCCTGTCCGGCGGGAGCGCCGGGCGGTTGCGGCTGGGGCGCCTCGCGGGCCGGCGACATCACCAGTCCGATGGCCTTGATGCGGGCATCGGCGCAGGCGAAGATCACATCGCCGGGACGGGTCAGCCGCACGGCGTCGTAGAACGGATTCCGCGAACCGTTGGCGCGCCGCTGCCGGCACCACAGGTACCCGCCGGGCACCTCGGTGTCGTAGCTCGTTTTCTGATTGGCCCACCAGTATCGCATCGGGTCCAAGTATGGCGTAAAAGAGATGCCCTGACAAGCACGGCGAAGACTTCCGATGGAAACCGTCAGCCAATGCCGGCGCGCTTTGCGGATATCCGGCCATGGCCGGGGCCGGCACATCCGCAGGCGCGCGCGGCCGCGGTGCCGGCCAACCAGCCGCTGGCGAACGCCCAGGTGAGGTTGTAGCCGCCGCACGGGCCGTCGAGATCGACGCATTCGCCCGCGCAGAAGAGGCCCGGCACACGGCTGCAGGCGAGGGTGTCGGTGTCCACTTCATCCAGCGCCACGCCGCCGCGGGTGACCATCGCCCGGTCCCATCCTTCGGTTGCCGCGGCGGTCAGCGGCGCGCCGCCGCACAGCGCCGCCAGCGCCTCCAGCCGCCGCCGCCCCGTCTGCGCCAGCGCGGCGCCGCCCACCCCCGCCGCCGCGCAGAGCGTTTCGGCCAGCGCCCGCGGCAGTTCGCCCGAGAGGACGTTGTGGCACGCGCGCCGGCCGGCGTGCGCGGCCCGGTTCTCAAGAAATTCCAGCCACGCCCGTGCATCCCGGTCGGCGCGCGCCGTCAGCAGCAGCGGCACCGCCGCCTCCCCCGCTGCCAGGCGCGCCGCCACCTCGCCCGAAAGGTTGAGCGTGGCCGGACCGCTGATGCCGCGGTGGGTGAACAGCACTGCGCCTTCGCACCCCGCCTTGCCGGCTCCTCGGACGGCGATGCGGAGCCGCGCCCGCGGCAGCACGATGCCACTGAGTGCCGACGGCCACGCCTCGGCCGTCACCAGCGGCACCAGCGCCGGCGTCGGTTCGGCCACCTTGACGCCGAGGGCGCGCGCCAGGGCGAAGCCGCTGCCGTCGCTTCCCAGCCCGGGATACGAACACCCGCCGGCGGCCAGCACGACGGCACGGAAGGGCCCTCCGCTGCCGGCGGCGATCCGGCAGGAGAGGCCGCCGTTCGGCGTTTCCGCCAC
>CAYVKQ010000268.1:0-4637 GCA_964451945.1 uncultured Lentisphaerales bacterium | reverse complement strand
GCCGACTTCGACGCCGTCGTCGCCGAGATCCGCGGCCGGCTGGGCGCGCCCGCGGTGCCCGTGACCATCCCGTGGGGCCGCGCCGAGACCTTCCACGGCGTGATCGACCTGATTTCCATGCGGGCGCTCACCTTCGACGCCGGCGACGAGGGAAGGACCGTTTGCGTGGAGCCGGTCCCCGGCGAGTTGCAGGAGCGGGCGGCCGCGGCGCGCTTGTGGCTGATCGAACAGGTCGGCGAGCTCGACGAGTCCGTGATGGAGGCCTATCTGACCGATCCCGGGGCGGTCGACGGCGCGCTGCTGCGGCCGGCGATTCGCCGCGCGGTGATCGCCAACCGCCTGGTGCCGGTGCTGTGCGGCACGGCGCTGCGCAACAAGGGCATCCAGCCGCTGCTCGACGCCGTGGTCGACTACCTGCCGTCGCCCGCCGAGGTGGGCGAAGTGCGGGGTATCGACGTCAAGAGTGGCCAACCGGTGTCGCGGCCGGTCGACGAGGCGGCGCCGCTGAGCGCCCTGGTGTTCAAAATCGCGACCGACCCCTATGTGGGCAAACTGTTTTTCGTCCGGCTCTACGCCGGCCGCCTGCGCAAAGGGCAGAACGTCTACAACCCGCGGACCAAGGGGCGCGAGCGCGTGCTGAAGCTGGTGCGTCTCTTTGCCGACGCCCAGGAGGAGACCGACGAGCTGGCGGCGGGCGACATCGGCGCCCTGGTCGGTCTCAAGGCGGCGACCACCGGCGACACGCTGTGCGCCGAACACCAGCCGGTCGCGCTGGAACGGATCCATGCGCCCGAGGCGGTGATGTTCATGGCCATCGAGCCGAAGGCGCAGGCGAACCGCGACAAGCTTGACGAGGCGTTGAAGCAGCTCTCCGCCGAGGATCCCACCTGCGTGGTCCGGACCGATTCCGAGACCGGGCAGGTGATCCTCAGCGGGATGGGAGAACTGCACCTGGAGATCCTGGTGGACCGCCTGCGCCGGGAGTTCAAGGTGGAGGCCAACACCGGCCGCCCGATGGTTTCGTACTACGAGACCGTCACCGCGACCGGCTCGGCCGAATATCTCTTTGACCGCGACTTTGGTGGCAAGCGCCACTACGCCCGTGTCGTGGTGGAAGCGGTGCCGCGCGAGCGGGGCGCCGGACACGCGGTGGAGATCGCGTGCAGCCGGAAGGCCCTGCCCGAGGCGGCGCTGGCGGAGAGCATGGAACAGGGCCTGCTCGACGGCATCCTGACGGGAGTGCTCGCGCGCTACCCGATGACCGATGTCCTGGCCCGCGTCACGGAAGCCGCCGCCGCGGACGACGAGAGCGCCACCGAGGTGGCGTTCCGCACGGCCGCGGTGATGGCGTTCCGCGAGGCGGCACAAGCGGCGGCTCCCGAGTTGCTGGAGCCGATCATGTCCCTCGAAATCGTGACCCCGCCGGACTATGTCGGCGAGATCATGGGGGATCTCAACGGGCGCCGCGGACACGTGCGCGACATGACGATGCGTGGCGACATGCAACTCGTCCGCGCGGATGTGCCCCTGGCGGAGTTGTTCGGGTATTCGACGGTGATCCGGTCGCTCTCGCGTGGCCGCGCAAGCTATACGATGGAGCCGGAAGCGTTCGCCGTGGTGCCGCGGACAGTGCGGGAACAGTTACTGAACAGGTGACGAAAGCATGCAAAGTCAACGCATACGCATTCGTTTGCAGGCGTACGACCACAGGGTCCTGGACCAGGCCGTGGGCGACATCATCGAGACGGCGCGCGGGACGGGCGCGCAGGTGGTGGGGCCGATTCCGCTGCCGACGCGGATCGAGCGCTACACGGTGAACCGCAGTCCGCATGTGGACAAGAAGTCCATGGATCAGTTTGAGATGCGGACCCACAAGCGGTTGCTCGACATCGTCAGCCCGACGGCCAAGACGGTCGACGAGCTGAAGAAGTTGAACCTGCCGGCCGGCGTGGACATCTCCATTCGAATTTAAGGACGGTGAGGCACCATGAAAGGCTTGATTGGCAAGAAAATCGGGATGACGCAGGTCTGGGACAAGGACGGGCGTCGCGTCGCGGTGACGGTGCTGGAGGTCGGTCCCTGTCCGGTCATCCAGGTGAAGACCGCGGAGAAGGACGGCTACCAGGCCGCGCAGCTCGGCTTCGGTTCGCAGAAGCCGCAGCGGCTGACCAAATCGGCGGTGGCGCGCTACGCCAAGGCCGGCGTGCCGCCGTGCCGCGTGCTGCACGAGTTCAGGCTCGATGCGGGCGACACAGTCGAAACCGGCAAGACGGTCGACGTCGGCCTCTTCGACGGCGTCAAGTATGTCGACGTCCAGGGGGTGACCAAGGGGCGCGGCTTCGCCGGCGTCGTGCGGCGCTACCGCATGGCGGGCGGTCCGCACACCCACGGCGGCCACTCCAAGAACCGGATCGGCTCGATCGGCGCGCGCGACCTGCCCGGCTGGGTCGAAAAAGGGAAGAAAATGCCCGGCCACATGGGCGCGGCGACGCGCACCACCAGCAACCTCGCGGTGGTGGCGGTGCGCAAGGAGGAGAACCTGCTGTTGGTCGAGGGGGCCGTTCCGGGTCCGGCAGGTGCGGTGGTGTTTGTGACCAAAGCCCTGAAGAAGGGATAACGCGATGAGTACGATCAAAGTTTTCAGCGCAACGGGGGAGCCGGCCGGCGAGCTGGCTTTCGCCGATGAGCTGCTGGTGCTGGACAAGGGCGACCAGGCCGTGAAGGACACGGTGGTGGCCATGCTGAATGCCCGGCGGGCGGGCACGGGATCGACCCTGACGAAGGGCGAGGTCGCGGGCAGCGGCAAGAAGCCCTACCGGCAGAAGGGGACGGGCAACGCGCGCGCCGGCGGACGCCGTTCGCCGATCTGGCGCGGCGGCGGCGTGGCCCTCGGGCCACGGCCGCGGTCGTTCGCGCAGAAGGTCAACCGCAAGGTGGCGCAGCTGGCGTTCCGCCGCGCGCTGAGCGCGAAGATCGCCGACGGCCAGCTCGTCGTGCTCGACGACGTGCAACTGCCCGAGCCCAAGACGAAACTGGTGGCGGCATTGCTCAAGAAGCTCGACGTGCGCACGTCGGGGCTGTTTGTCGTGGGGGAGGCGAACGCCGCGCTGGTGCGCGCGTCGCGCAACATCCCCAAGGTAGAGGTTGCCCGCGCCTGCGATGTTGATGTATATTCATTGCTTCGCTTCCGCACGGTGATTGCCACGCGGGCGGGCATGGACGCGCTTCAGGCGCGTCTGGCAGGGAAGGCGGAGGTGACGGCATGAAGCACGCCGGGATCATCCGAAAAATCCAAGTAACCGAAAAAGGGACGGCCCTGGCCGCGCAGAACATGTTTCTTCTCGAGGTCGCCCCCGAGGCGGGCAAGCTCGAGATCAAGCAGGCGGTCGAGGAGCAGTTCGGCGTCCATGTGCTGGCGGTGCGCACGCAAAACTACGCGGGCAAGCCCATGCTGACGCGGACGCGCCACCGGACGCGCCGTCCCGATTGGAAGCGCGCGATCGTCACCCTGCGGGCGGGCGAACGCATCGAGGCCGTCTAACACTGCCGAAGGAAGGACTCCATGGCTCTAAAAACCTTTAAACCGACGACTCCAGGGCTGCGCCACCGCGTGGGGCAGACGTTCGAGGAGATCACCGAGAAGAAGCCGGTGCGCCGGTTGACCCGGGCGGTGCGGGCCTCCGCCGGCCGCAACAACAGGGGGCGCATCACGGTGCGCCATCGCGGCGGCGGCGTCAAGCGGCGCTACCGCATCATCGATTTCCGGCGCGACAAGGTCGGCATTCCCGCCCGCGTCGCCGAGATCGCCTACGATCCCAACCGCTCAGCGAACCTCGCACTGTTGAACTACGTCGACGGCGAGAAGCGCTACATTCTCGCGCCCAACGGGCTCAAGATCGGCGACCTGTTGCTTTCGGGTCCCGACGCCGAGCCGGTGGTGGGCAACGCGCTGCCGCTGGAGAAGATCCCGCTGGGGCTATCGGTGCACAACATCGAGCTCGTTCCCGGCAAGGGCGGCCAGCTCGCCCGTTCCGCGGGGAACAGCTGCCAGGTCATGTCGCGCGAGGGCGACTATGTCGCGCTGCGCCTCCCCTCGGGAGAGGTGCGGCGGGTCAACGCGCGGGGCATGGCGACGATCGGCCAGGTGGGCAACGCCGACTGGAACGGCGTGAAACTCGGCAAAGCCGGCCGCAAGCGGTGGATGGGCATCCGTCCGACCGTCCGCGGCGTGGCGATGAACCCGGTGGACCACCCGATGGGCGGCGGCGAAGGCCGCACCTCCGGCGGCGGGCATCCGCGTTCGCCGTGGGGCCAGCTGGCCAAGGGCGGCAAGACCCGGAATCCCCGGAAGACATCGAGCAAGTTCATTGTCAAGCGGAGAAAGTAACCCATGGCGCGGTCAATCAAGAAAGGCCCGTATGTCGAGGGCCACCTGCTGAAGAAAGTCGAGCAGATGAACGCGAGCGGGCGGAAGGCGCCGATCAAGACCTGGTCGCGCCGCTCCATGATCGTCCCCGAGTTCGTCGGCCACACGTTTGCCATCCACAACGGCAAGCAGCACCTGCCTATTTTCATCACTGAAAATATGGTCGGTCACCGGTTGGGCGAGTTTGCCCCTACGCGTACATTCCGCCAGC
>CAYVKQ010000267.1:0-4641 GCA_964451945.1 uncultured Lentisphaerales bacterium | reverse complement strand
GCGACGCCGAGGACGTCCTCAAGGGGCTGGGGCTCCACTACCGCGTCCTCGAACTGTGCTCGGGCGACATCAGCTTCGCGGCGGCGAAGTGCTACGACATCGAGCTGTGGGCGCCGGGCCAGCAGGGGTGGCTGGAGGTGTCGAGCTGCAGCAACTTCGAGGACTTCCAGGCGCGGCGGGCGAACATCCGCGCCCGCGACGCCAACGGCAAGCCGCAGTTTGTCCACACGCTCAACGGTTCGGGCGTCGCCCTGCCGCGGCTGATGATCGCCATTCTGGAACAGTGCCAGCAGGCCGACGGCTCGGTCGCGCTCCCTCCCGCCATCGTCCCCTACATGGGCGGTGTCGAGCGGCTGACGCCGCCGGGCTGACCCCGCGGCGGCCGCGGCCGTCTCCCTGCTCCACCTGAAAACGCGCTTGATTCACCACAGAGAACGCAAGGAAGAGTCATGGCCATGCGCTACATCCGTTTCGATCCCGTCGGCGGCGCCTCCGGCGACATGATCCTCGCCGCGCTGGCGGGCGTCGGCGCCGACCTCGGCGCCGTCTTCAAGACCCTTGCGCAACGTCTGCCCGAACCCCTTGCCGCAACCGTCGAGCCGGCGGCGTCCCACGGGCTCAACGGCCTGCGCGTCAGTGTCTCTTCCGAGCCGGCAGTCGCCGGCGTGTGGACCGAGGTGTCGGGAAACGACCACGATCACGATCACGACTACGATCACGGTCATGAGCACGGGCACGGTCATGAGCATGGGCACGCGCATGGGCACGACCACGACCACGACCATGAACGCGAACACACCCACGAACACCGGACGCTTGCCGAGATCGAACCGCTGCTGCAGGGCGACGCGCTGGCGCTGGGTGTCTTCAGGCGGCTGGCCGAGGCCGAAGGGCGTGTGCACGGCAAGGCGCCCGAGGCGGTTCATTTCCACGAGGTCGGCGCGCTCGATTCGATCGCCGACATCGCCGGTGCCTGCCTGGCGCTGCGTCGGCTCGGGGTCGGCGGCGTCTCCGTCGGGCCTCTCCCCTGCGGCACCGGCACCCTCGCCTGTGCGCACGGCGTAATGCCTAATCCGGCGCCGGCGACACTCGAGTTGTTGCAGGGCATGGAGACGGTTCAGACCGCCGAGCCGTTCGAGCTTGTCACGCCGACGGCAGCGGCGCTGTTCGCCGCCTGGACGCGCGACCTGCCGCCGCCGCCCGCGCGGTTGCGGGTGCTCCGCAGCGCCTTCGGCTTCGGCCGGCGCACCCTCGCGGGGCGGCCCAATGTCCTGCGCGCCACGCTGTGCGAAGCGGCGGCACCCGCCGATGCCGCCTCTTCCGACGACGACCTCGTGGTGCTGGAGACCAACCTCGACGACTGCAATCCGCAGTGGGTCGGCGACCTGATCGGCCGCGCGCTCGCGGCGGGGGCGCTCGACGCGTGGGCGGTCCCCGCCACGTTCAAGAAGGCGCGGCCGGGGATCGTGTTCGCGGCGCTCGCGCCGCAGGAGCGCGCGGCGGCCGTGGAGACGCTGATTTTCGCGGCGACGACGACCTTCGGCATCCGCCGCCACGCGGTCGCGCGGAGCGTTCTCGACCGCCGCTTCGAAACCGCGGCCACGCCCTGGGGCGAGGTGCGCGTCAAGGTCGGCGCGCGCGGCGGACGGGACCTCGTGCGGACGCCCGAATACGAAGACTGCGCGCGGGCGGCCGACGCCGCCGGCGTCGCGCCGCGCCAGGTCTACGAGGCGGCGCTCGCGGCGCTCCGTCCCGCCTGTCCGTAGCGTGCGCGGCGCCAGACAGGCGTGTTCACTGGAGCCCCTTGATCAGCGCCAGCAGGTCGCCTTCGTCCGCATAGGCCTGCTGTCCGCGCAGCTGGACGTCGGCCGCCGGACCGGTGCGGGCGACCATCCAGGCGGCGCCGGCGGCGGGCGAACGGATGTCGCTGCGGGCGCCGGTCTCCGGATCCAGCAGGTAACCCAGGATCTCGCCTTCGCGCACCGCCTGCTCGACCTCCTTCATCGGAATGAACAGGCCGGGACGCGGCGCTTTGACCAGGTACTCGCGCCCGTTGGTCACAAAGCACGGGGACGGCAGCGACAGCGGTTCGTCGTCCAGCATGTCCAGCACGTTCATGGTGTTCAAGACCCCCTGGCGCACGCGCCGCATCATCGGCCCATGGATCTGCCACTGGCCCTGCAGCTCGATCAGACCGGCCGGGCGCCCCTGCGCCAGCAACCGTTGATGCAGCGTGCCTCCTTCGCTCGATTCCGAGAAATCGAGGAAGGGGACGCCGAAATGCCGCGCGATCTCGCCCATCGGGGCGACGGAAGCATGCGTGAAGAAACAGCTCGAGCTGTTGCCCGTCCACGCGTGGAAATTGATTGTCACATCCGCCTGCGCCACGACCTCGTTCCAGAGGAGGTGGCAGAGGCGCTCGGCGGGGTCGCCGTCGGCCTTGCCGGGCCATTTGTACCAGGTGTTGTAGGGCATCTCGTATGTGTAGCCCTGTCCGTGCGGCTGGCCGAAGGTGTGGTTGCGGTAGCGGAGGTTGGGCGGCGAAACCACCGGAACCGCCAGCACCCTCCCCCGGAACCGCCGGCCGGCCAGGCCGCGGCACGCCAGATCGATGCCCGCCGGCCCGCTCAGCTCGATGCCGTGTTCGCCGCCGATCAGCGCCAGCGTTGGACCATCGTCCCCGCCGCGCAGCTCCCGCACAAAAACGCCGTACGTCTCGCCTGCTCCGGTGTCCCAATGCAGCACTCTTACGCTTTCTCCGTCTGTCATTCTGTTTTTCTCCTTACGTTTTACATCGGATTACGCGGCGCGACCGCCGCCAGATCGTAGACGCGCGCCAGCACCGCCAGCAACGAAACGCAGGCGGTGTCGGTGCGCAGAATGCGGCGGCCCAGCGACAGCGGCCGGAATCCCTGCGCCTGAAACAGCGCCAATTCATCATCCAGCCAACCCCCTTCGGGACCGACTGCCAACAGTGCGCGCCCGCCGGCAGGCCGCGCCGCCGCAGGCAGTTCCGCCGCCGCATCGCCGGGATGGGCGAGGAAGGCGTCGGCGCCGGCGGCAAGGGGAGGCAGCCGCTGCGTGACGAACGCCCTCAGGCACGGCTCGACGCGCACCTCGGGGACGTGTGTCGTTCCCGCCTGCATGAGCCCTTCGAGCAGCAGGGGACGGAAATTTTCGGGACGGAGCCAGTGCGAGCCGAAGTAGCATTTCTCGACGCGCGCGGCGTCGACCAGCCAGAGGCGGCCGACGCCCATCGCCGCGAGCTGCGGCAGCAGCCGCTTGAAGACGCGCGGCCGCGGCATCGCCAGGATCAGGTCGCACCAGGGGGGCGGCGCCTCGCCGCCGAGCTCCAGCGCCAGCTCGACCGCCGCCGCGTCGCAGCGCGCCACAACGGCCGTGCCGAGCGGGCCGTCGGCCACGCCGACCTTGAGCCGGTCGCCGGCGGTGGCTCGCAGGACGCCGCGGATGTGGTCGGCGCGGTCGTCGCGCAGCACGGCACGGCCGTCGGCGATCTCATGCGTCTCGAGAAGGATGCGGTTCATCGCGACACCGGCCTCCGGGGTCACTCAATCTCCGATTCCAGGCCGTCCAGCTCGATTTCGCCGGCAAAGACCGTGCGCGTCGGGCCGGTGAGGGTAAGGCCGGTGCATTTGTGGTCGCGCCAGTCGCCGCCGATGATCAGCTCGTAGCCGGCGGGCGTCCGGGCGCGGATCGGCAGGGTGAGCCCGAGCCGTTCGACCGCCGCCACGGCGCAGGCGACGGCGCCCGTCCCGCAGGCGCCCGACTCGCCCTCGACCCCACGCTCGTAGGTGCGCATGGCCAGCCGGTCGGGCGCGCGGTAGGCGACGAAATCGACATTGGTCCCTTCGGGGTCGAACACCGGGTGCTGCCGCAGCGCGCGGCCCCAGCCGGTCACGTCGACCGCGGCCAGGTCGTCGACGGCGACCACATAGTGGGGAACGCCGGTGTTCAGGAAGTCGCCCGTGAAGGAGCGGCCGCAGGCGTTCACGACCAGGCCATAGGTCTTGCGCGTCGGCTCCGGCATCCAGACCTTGACTCCCAGGTCGACGAGCTCGGCGTCCATCAGGCCGCACATGGTCTCCATGGTCATGGCGCGCCCCGCCGCGCCGATGGCGTGGGCGAAGGCGGCGGCGCAGCGCGAGCCGTTGCCGCACATCTCGACCTCGGTGCCGTCGGGGTTGAGGAAGCGCATGCGGAAGTCGGCCTTGTCCGACGCCTGGATCAGGATGATCCCCTCGCAGCCGACACCGAGGCGGCGCGCCGCCAGGGCCGCCATGAGAAAATGGTCCTGCCACGGCACTTGGCCCTGCCGGTCGTCGATCATGACGAAATCGTTGCCGGCGCCGTGCATCTTGGTGAAAGCGATCTTCATGTTTTCTCCTTCCGCAGTCGTCACTCCTGGCCGAATACGCGGAGCATCAGCGTGCGCAACTCGTTTGCCGGGGGGCGCTCGGGAACTTCCGCGCACTGGCTCACTTCGACGAGGTCGGAGAGGATGGCCAGCGCCTCGTCCAGGATCAGATCGTCTTTTTTTTCGTCCTTGCCGTCGGCGGGCGGATCGACTTCCGCTTCCTCCTCCTGCAGCTTGCGCATCTCGCGCTCGGCCCGCGCCAACTC
>CAYVKQ010000266.1:0-4649 GCA_964451945.1 uncultured Lentisphaerales bacterium | reverse complement strand
CTAGGTTCGAAGCCCGGAAGCGTAAAGAAAACGGTGCCGGCCGTCGGGGAAGCGCTCACTCCCGCAACGCGGGGGGGAGGGCGAAGGCGACGGTTTCGCGGGCCGCTTCGAGGGTCTCCGTGCGCTCGAACCCCCACCGGGCAAGGAGGGCGAGGATTTCGGCGATGAACGACTCGGGCGTCGACGCGCCGGCGGTGAGGCCGACGGCGTCGCTGCGGTCGAGGACGTCCGCCGGCAGGTCTTCGCTTTCGCTTACGAGGTGCGCCTCGGCGCCGGCGGCGCGGGCGACTTCGGCGAGGCGCCGGGTGTTGGAGCTGTTGCGCGCGCCGAGCACGAGGATGCATCCGACCCGTTGCGCCAGCAGGCGGACCGCCTCCTGGCGGTTGGTCGTGGCGTAGCAGATGTCGCGCGTGTCGGGGGTGCGCAACCCGGGGAAGCGGCGCCGCAGGACCTGCAGCACCAGCTCCGCTTCGGCGGCGCTCAGCGTGGTCTGCGTGACGACCGCCACGCGGGCGGGGTCGGCGGGGGCGAACGCCTCGGCCTCGGCCGCGTTCTCGATCACGGTCACGCGGCCGGGCGCCTCGCCGGCGACGCCGATGACCTCGTCGTGGCCGCGGTGGCCGATCAGGGCGATCGCGAACCCCCCGCGGGCGTAGCGCACCACCTCGGCGTGGACCTTGAGGACGAAGGGACAGGTGGCGTCGATCACCTCGAGGCGCCGCGCCGCGGCGGCGGCCCGCACCGCGGGCGGCACGCCATGCGCGCTGAAGAGAACGGCGCGTCCTTCGGGGACCTCCTTCACGTCGCGGACGAAACAGATGCCGCGCCGCTCGAACGCGGCGACGATTTGGCGGTTGTGGACGATCTCGTTCAGCGCGTAGAGCGGGCGCGGCCGCAGCCGCAGCGCTGCTTCTGCGATCTCGACGGCGTACCGCACGCCGGCGCAGAAGCCGCGCGGATTGGCGAGAATGACGGTTTTGGAGGACATGCTTGACCGTTTGTGAAGGGCGGTGATACGTTTACTGTACAGGAGACGTATGGCCAATCCAAGCAGAATGGCGTTCGGCGCCCTGGTCCGGCTGAACAACCGGGTGACGCGTGCACGCCGCGTGCGCACGGAACCCGGGCGCGTGCTGGTGCTCCTGGCCCGCTGCCTGCAGTCCGGCGAGTGCGGGCGCAACCTCGCGCGCGACGCGCGTGCCGCGTGCGCACGCTGCGGCAGGTGCCCGATCGGCCCGCTGCTCGATCTGGCCGACCGTACCGGCGTCCGCCTGCTCGTCGCGGGCGGGGGACGGCAGGCGCTGGCCGCGGTCAGGGGCGCCGGCATCGACGCCGTGGTCGCGGTCGCGTGCGAACGCGAGTTGGTGCAGGGGATATTCGGCGTCTTTCCCACGCCGGTGCTCGCGGTGTGCAACACCCGGCCGCTGGGCGACTGCCACGACACGCGGGTCGACGTGACCGCCGTCGAAGCCGCCGTGCGCGAACTCACAACGAAGAAGGACGGGCAATGAGAAGGTTGGTGTGCGGATGCCTGATGGCGCTTGCGACGTGGGCGCGGGGACAGGGCGACCCGTTCGCCGTGACGGTGCACGCCGACGCGGAGAAGAGCATCGTCGAGATCCGTGTCGGCATTCCTGAAAAGCATTATCTCTACGAGTCGGCCTACGCCGTCCGCTTCCTGTCGGGGGTCGAGGGGGCCGAAGCGGTCGGCCTCGCGCCGGCGGCGGTGCCGGTTGACGATCCGTTCGAGGGGAAGGCGGTGGCGGTCTTCAAACAGTCGTTCGTCCACCGCTGGCGCGCGGCGCGCGTGTCGCTCCCGGTCACGGTCGAGGTCGCATACCAGGGGTGCGACGACACGATCTGCTTCATGCCGCAGCGGCGGACCGTGACCGCCAGTGAGGTGGCGGTGGAGGACGCACCGTTGGCGGCGGACGCCGCATCCACGCCCGCGGCGGGGGAGTGGCGGGAGGGGGTGCGCGAGACCGGGCGCATCACCGGCTATCTGGGGCCGGCTGAATTCCTGGCGGAACTGGACGCGATGACGGGTGTGGCGCCCGCCGCGGAGGAGGGGACCGGGCTCGGCGCCTTCGCCCGCGATCCGGCGGCGTTTCTGCGGCGGAACGGCATCGTCTGGACGTTTCTGATCGTCGTGGTCGGCGGCCTGCTGCTCAACCTCACCCCCTGCGTGCTGCCAATGATTCCGGTCAATCTGGGGATCATCGGCGCGGGGGCGGGCGGGCGGCGCGGCTTCGGGCTCGGGCTGGCCTACGGTGCGGGGATCGCGGCGGTCTACGGGGCGCTGGGGGTGGTCGCGGTGGTGGCCGGCGGCGTGTTCGGCGCGCTGCAGGGGTCGCCGTTTTTCAACGCGGCGGTGGCGGTGGTCTTTGTCCTGCTCGGGCTGGCGCTGTTCGACGTGTTCGCGGTCGACTTCTCGCGGCTGCAGGGGACGGGCGCCCCGGGGAGCCGGGGCGGACTGGCGGCGGCGGCGGCCGCGGGCGGGTTCTCGGCGCTGCTGGCCGGCGCCTGCGTGGCGCCGGTGGTGATGGCCGTGCTGCTCTTGAGCGCTTCGCTCGTTGCGCAGGGGGCGCGCGCCGGCGCGCTGCTGCCGCTGGGCCTGGGGCTCGGCATGGCGCTGCCGTGGCCCTTCGCCGGCATGGGCGTGTCGTTTCTGCCCAGGCCCGGCCGCTGGATGGAGGGGCTCAAGCGGGTGTTGGGCCTCTTCGTCCTCGGACTGGCGGTCTACTACGGCTGGGTCGCCTGGCAGGGGTTCCGGCCGGCGTCGTCCGCGGGATCGATCCAGGCGGGGGACCGGGCGGCGTGGCGGCGGGAGGTGGCGGCGGCCCGTGCCGAGGGGAAGCCGTTGCTGGTCGATTTCTGGGCGACCTGGTGCAAGAACTGCCATGCGCTGGAGCGGCGCACGTTCCGCGACGCGGCGGTGGCCGGGCGGCTCCAGGCGTACCGCGTGGTGCGCGTGCAGACGGAGCGTCCCGAGGAAGAACCGATGGCCGCGGCCTTCAACGTGCGCGGCCTGCCGACGGTGGTGCTGCTGGAGAGCGAATGAGCCCGGGAGCGGGCGCGGGAGGGGCGATGCCGGTGGAGAGTGGCGGTTTGGATGCGGCGCTGGCCGACGAGATACGGCGGCGGGTGTTCGCGGAAGAGGGGTTCATGCGGCTGACGCAAGTCGTCCGCGCCGGCGGACGGCTGACGCGGCTGAGCCTGCGTCCGGTCATGCTGAAAGAGGGGCGCGCACTGCAGCGCGAGACGGTCGGGGAGGGGCGGGTCGCGGTCGCCAACCTGGACGATGCGGCGGCCCGGACCGCGGTCGAAGAGGCGCTGGCGCAGAGCGGCGCGCGCGAGCTGCACCTGCAGACGGCCGCGGGCGACCTGCACATCCGGGTGACGCGCAAGGGGAAGGCGCTCGTCTCGCGCAGCAAACCGCTGGCGCGCGAGGTGGCGGCGGCCCTGCCGCACGACCGCGAAAAGCGTCAGCCGCTGCACGCGTTCGACGCCGCGCCGCTGCTCAAGGCGCTGGAGATCGCCGACGCCGACGGGCGCATCAAGCCGTCGATGCGCGGCAAGCTCGACCAGGTGAACGCCTTTCTGCGGATCATCGACGCGACCCTGACCGACGACGTCGACGGGACCCTCGACGTGGTCGACTGCGGCTGCGGCAAGGCCTCCCTCACCTTTGCCGCCTATTTCTATCTGACCCAGGCGAAGGGGCTTTCGGTGCGGGTGCGGGGGATCGACCGCAACGCCGGCGTGATCGCCACGGCGCGCCGGCTGGCCGGCGACCTGGGCGTGGCCGACGCCGTCCGCTTCATTGAGGGCGACCTGGCGTCGGCCGATCCCGGCATCCGCCCGCATCTGACCCTCGGTCTGCACGCGTGCGACACGGCGACCGACGAGGCGCTGGCGCGCGGCGTCGAATGGAAGAGCCGTGCCATTTTGTGTGCCCCCTGCTGCCAGCACGAACTCCACAAGCGGCTGGCGGGCGGCGGCGCGATGCAGGCGGTGCTGCGGCACGGCATCCTGCGGGAGCGGCTGGCCGACCTGCTGACCGACACCTTCCGTGCGCAGTTGCTGCGCATCCTGGGGTACCGGGTGCGGATCGTGGAGTTCGTGGACGCCGAGGCCACCGCCAAGAATCTCCTGCTGCGCGCCGAATACGGTGTGGCGCCGCACCAGGCGGAGGCGGTGGCCGAATATGTGGCGCTGCGCGATTTCTGGCGGGTCACCCCGTGGCTCGAAACGCGTCTCGCCGACCGCCTGGCGCTGTAGCCGGCCCCGCGCGTCGCCCGATCCGGAAGCGCACAGCCGCCTCCGGTCCCGCAGGCGCATCCTGTTCCCCTGACCCGACAGGCGGACGATCCGCAGGCATGGTTGAAAGGGGCTTGACCCAAGACTGCGGGAGTCGGCGGCGAACATGCTGCATTTCCACCCGTTTTTGTGCGCGGGCGGCGTTGACAGAGGCCCACGGCTATGTCAAAATACAATTTCTTTTGCGGTTTGGCGGGTTAGCTCAGTTGGTAGAGCAGTGGAATCATAATCCACGTGTCGGGGGTTCGAGTCCCTCACCCGCCACCATCCTTTTCCTGATGCAGACTGGCATAGCTCGAACCGGGCGGGCCGCTTTCTCCGAGAAACCC
>CAYVKQ010000265.1:0-4751 GCA_964451945.1 uncultured Lentisphaerales bacterium | reverse complement strand
CCTTCGAGGTAGAGCTGCATGTAGGGCCAGGCGAAGACGTGGACGTAGAGGCGCCTGGTTTCGGGGTTGTAGGTGAGGCGGCAGTTCTCGGGGGTGGCGACGCCCTGCGGCGCCTCGGTGCAGCCGTAGATCGAACGGCTGTGGCGCTTCATCCAGCCGCCGATGGCGCGGAGGCGTTCGAGCGCGCGGTCGTCGAATTCGCCGCGGGCGGTCGGGCCGACGTTGAGCAGCAGGTTGCCGCCCTTGCTGGTGCAGTCGATGAGGGTGCGGATGACCTGGTCGGCGTCGCGCCAGTCCGCCTGGCTGCGGTGGTAGCCCCACGAACCGCTGAAGGTCTGGCAGGCCTCCCAGACGACCCGTTCGCCGTCGACGGTGACCCACTCGCGCGGCTGGAACTGCTCGGGCGTCATCACGTCCCACGCGCCTTCGAGGTCGAGGCGGTTGTCGACGATCACGCCGGGGCGGAGCTTGCGCACGAGCTTGTAGAGCTTCTCCGACTCCCACGCCAGGTGGCTCTTGCCCTTGGCGAAATCGCCGGGGTTCTCCTTGTCGGGGTAGGAGAAGTCGAACCACAGCACATCGACCGGCCCGAACTGGGTGAGCAGCTCGGTCACCTGGTCACGCATGTATTTGGCGTATTTCGCCTGGACGCGCCCCTGGTTCAGCCTGGCCCGCTCTTCATCCGACCGCTGACGGTAGGGTCCGATCTTGTTGTCGATCATGTTGTGCGGGTGGTGCCAGTCGAGCAGCGAGTAGTAGAACCCGACACGGATCCCCTCGGCGCGGAAGGCGTCGACCATCGGCCGCAGCAGGTCGCGGCGGGCGGCGGTGTTCGTCGCCTTGTAGTCGGTGTGCTTCGAGTCCCAGAGGCAGAACCCCTCGTGGTGCTTGGTGGTGATGACGAAGTACTTCATGCCGGCGTCGGCCGCCGCCCTGGCCCACGCCTTCGGGTCGTAGAGGTCGGGGTCGAAGCGCTTGAAGTAGAGACGCTCGTATTCCTCGACCGGGATGCTCTCGTTGTTCATAAGCCACTCATGCCGGGCGCCCTGCGCATAGAGCCCCCAGTGGATGAACATGCCGAACCTGTCGTGGGTGAACCACTTCGTATCGCCCTTGGGCAATCCCTTGATGCACGGTGCAACCTTGACCATGGCCGCCTCTTGTTAGACTGTTGATGATGCGGCGGTCCGCCGCGCCGCGACCGCGCCGCCGGCGAAACCGCTTGTTCGTGCGACGGCAAGAAGTGTAGGCGCTTACGCGTGGCGAGACAAGCCTGCACAGGGGAACGGTTGGTGACAGGGGGCGGGGCGTTTGGGAGCGAGGGGACGCGGAAGCGGTTGCGCGCGGGCGCGAGCCAAGTGGGGCCGACGTTGCACGGCGGCCACCGCAGCCCCATCGCCGCCACGCGGCGCTACCGCTGGCGCTTTCATCGGCGCGCCAGTGCGGGGCCTGCGAGCCCGCTTGAAGCACACGGGCCGGTGTGATGCAGTCCTGTTTCCCGATCACTCGCTTCTGCCGTCCCGGTCACGGTTTCAGGTGTTCGTCCAGGAAGGCGTAGGCGGCGGCGCGCTGCTCCTCGAAAAAGCTGTGCCCGCGCGTGTGGAGCACGGAGCGGAAACTGCCGGCCGCGCCGAGCAGTTCGAAGACGCGGGTCACATTGGCATCGAGATTGGCGAAGACCGGCCGCACCGCCTCCGCCTCCTCTCCCGCATAGCCGCAGTCGTTCAGCGCCGTGATGGCCATCACGGCACGAGGCGCGATCATGGCCAGGTGCTCGTGAAGGCCCACGGGAAAGTCCTTGCCGGTCCAGCAATACGGCCGCAGCAGCGGACGGCCGACCCACCACCCGGTGCGGGCGTTGTTGAACGGATTCTTGGACAACCGATCCGGCCACATGCCGCAGCTCGATACGCCGACCTTGATCCGTTCGTCGAGTCCCATCGCGTGGATCGTGATCCCGCCGCCCTGCGAGTGGCCAATCGAGCCGATCCGTTCCGGGTCGACCTCGTCCAGGGTCGTCAGGAAGTCTACCGCCCGCCGCGCGTCCCAGAGGTCCTTGCCGCGGACCGACCACCTCGGGTGTTTCTGGTAGAACGGGGCCGTGTCAAAGGGCCTGAGGCCGGGGTAGCACCGTTCGTTCGCGCTGATGAGGTCATACGACAGCGTCACGTAGCCGCGGCGGACGAGATGGAGCGCGTAGGCGCGGTCCTGGCCGCCTTCGGCCGGGTCGTTGCCGATCGACTGCTCCTTGCCCAGGGGGGTGGTCGGATGGATGCACAGAACCGCCGGCGCCTTCTTTTGCCGCCGCTTGGGCAGCAGCAGGTAGGCCGAGATCCGTTCATCCGGGGCGACGGCGTACGCGACGCGACGCCGGATATGGTCGCCGCGGTCCTCCTCGCCCAGTTGTTCGGGAGCCAGACCGCACGCGACGGGCGGCATCTCGCCAAGCGTCTGGCGGAAGAGGTCCCGGAGGGCCGCGGCCTTGATTGCCCACTGCTCCGCCGAAGCGATCTTCTCGATGCGCGACGGGATGCTGCCCAGGGTCAGACCGGCATCGCCGACACGGATGTCGAGCAGGTCGTCGAAGGCGACGGCGGAGATGCCACGGGACGCGGTGGCTGTCTGTCTGCCGTTTGGCGGGGCGGCGGCGCCGCCGGACGGCGTTTCGGTTGGATGCTTCTTCATTCCGCTTCCCCTATGCGTAAATGATGTCCTGGATGTTGTCGGACTTGAGCTGTATCGTCTTGCCGTCGATGATCTTGTGCAGCAGGGGATGGTTTTCGTAGCCCTGGGCCAGAGTAGTGAAAAGGCCGCGTTTTTCAAGGAGGTACGGGCCGGGCCAGGTCAGCGGCGGGATCGGTTTTTCCCGTTGCTTCCGGATTGCCTCGCCGATGGAGGTCCGAATCAGTTCGTGGGACTTCTGGATGGAGAGCGAGATGGCGCTTTCCCGCGAGAGCCCGACCTTGACGGCGGCGGTTGTGATTCCGGGGATCAGTTCTCTGGCCTCGCGGCAGGCCGCCTCGTCGCCGGAGAGGAAAATCAGGGGCAGACCCAACGCGCCGTTGTACAGGGCCCACTGCGCTGTTTCGCCGATCTCGCGCCCGTTGAGTTTGTAGTACTCGATGCCCCGGCTGCTCTGCGTGTGGTTGAGCGTCCCGTCCACGACGCCGCACATGGCGTGCTGGCCGATCAGGACGGTGGCGTCGTAGGCGGAGGCGATCGGGTCCCTGACCTTTCTGGACGCCAGCGGCCGGCCGTGGATCAACCGTGCCGCCGGATGCAGCGTTTCGTAATGCACCGCGCCGGGACCGTGTCCGTCGATGACCAGGATGTCCTCGACGCCTTCGGCGAGCAGTCCGTCAACAGCCGCGTTGATCTCGCCGGTCAGCAGCTTCCGCGCCTGTTCGTAGTACTTGCCGTTTGCATCTGCCTGCTCATCGAAGCTCACCACCCCGGCAACGCCTTCGATGTCGGTGCCGATGAAAACTTTCTTGATCGTACGCATGCGGATTCTCCTGGTTGTTGGTGTGATTGACTGGTGTCCGTCTGTGCGAGGCGGAGAGTATAGCAGGCCGGGGACGCGCTCACACGTCGCAGATGACCGTGCGGCGGCGGCAGGCCCAGCACATGTAGGCGATGGAGACGAAATAGGAGGCTGGGAGACGCGACAGCGCGGCGAGTTTCACCGCCAGCAGCGTGGTCCGGCCGCCCATGCCCATGGGACCGATGCCGAGGGTGGACGCCTCCGCCAGCAGGCGCTTCTCAAGCGCGGCCAGTTGGGCGTCGGCGGCAACGTCATCGAGCGGTCGGAGCAGTTGCCGCTTGGCCTCGAGGTAGCCGCCGGCGCGGTCGGCGCCGATGCAGACCCCCAGGATGCCGGGGGCGCATCCCTGTCCCTGCGCGCGCCACACGGCGTCGAGGATGCAGGCGCGGACGCCGTCGAGGTCGCGTCCCGCCCCCAGCGCGGCGTCGGGGAGGCTGTACTGGACGCTCATGTTCTCGCAGCCGCCCCCCTTCTGCAGCAGCGACACCTCGACGCGGGGGGCGTCCGCGAACGCGAAGTGGCAGACGGGGGACCCGGGCGCGACGTTGTCGTCGATCGAGGCGCTGCCGACGGTGGCGAGCGTGTTGCGCCGCAGCCATCCGCGGCGCGTCGCGGCGCGCACCGCCTCCCGGGCCGCCGTTTCGAGCGTGCCGGGGCGGACGGAGCCGTCGGCGGGGAGGGTGAAGAAGAAGGTCAGAGTGCCGGTGTCCTGGCAGATCGGCGTGTTCCGCGCGCGCGCCAGGGCGGCGTTTTCGAGGAGCGTGGCGCAGATGGCGGCGGCGTGCGACCCCGGTTCCTCGGCGGCGCCGCAGGCGCGGAGGCGCGCCTCCACATCGTCGGGCAGGTCGCAGGATGTGCGGTGGATCAGGTCGGTCAGGATGTCGGTCCAGTTCGTCATGCGCTCACCGGGTGCCGCCGTCATGGAAAACAAGGGGTGCGCGGTGCGCGCCGCTGCGCTCAGGCGCAGGTGTAGCAGGCGCGGATCGCGGCGTCGGGAACCCGGGCGAAATGGGCGGCGATGGCGGCGTCGTACTCCGCGGTGTGGCGGAACGCCTTGCGCATCAGCCGCGCCCGCGTGTCGAGCCCGAGGGTGCCGCCGTGCGCCGCCAGCTCGGCGGCGAGGCCGGGGTAGTCGGCGGGATCGGTCACCGAGGCGACGCGCAGGTAGTTCTTGGCGGCGGCGCGCACCATGCAGGGGCCGCCGATG
>CAYVKQ010000264.1:0-4761 GCA_964451945.1 uncultured Lentisphaerales bacterium | reverse complement strand
CCGCGTCGAGCACCGTGCCGTCGCCGCCGAGGACGATCACCGCCTCGACGCGCGCATGCGGACCGGGGGACCGGGGACGTTCGGTGGGGGCGCATGGCCGTTCTGACGGGATCGCGGTCATCGGCGAAGCGGCGGACGCGGAAGAGGCGGTGCGCTTTCTGGAAAAGCAACCGTGGGACCTGCTGATCCTGGATATCGGTCTGCCCGGACGCAACGGGCTCGAAGCTCTCGATGACGCGCAGCGGATCCGGCCGCAGACGCCGGTCCTGATCCTCACCGGCTTCGTTGAGGATGCGCTCGCGATCCGCAGTTTTGAAAAAGGGGCGAAGGGATTCCTCGGCAAGTGCTGCTCGGAAGAGGAACTGACGGCGGCCGTCCACAAGCTTCTGGGAGGGGGACGCTACCTGACGGAAGCGCTCGCCGAAACACTGGCGGCGAACCTCGCCGACCACAAAGCGCCGGCGCCGCACACGGAGGTCAAGGGGCGGTTGTTTGATGTGTTGCTGCGGCTCGGCAAGGGCGACCCCGTGAAAGCGATCGCCGCGGACATGGGGCTGAGCATCAAGACGATCAGCACCTACCGCGCACGCCTGCTCGAACGGCTCCACCTCAAGTCAACCGCCGCCATCGTCCGCTATTGCCTGCTGCACGGGCTTGTGCAGTAACGGCCCGTCCCGCCGTGCCACCCGGCTCACCGTTTCACCAGCCGCCGCAATTCCCTGACCACCGTCGCGCCACAGCGGGAGCAGGTGTATCTCTTGCGTTCCACCTGCGCATAGATGATGGCGATGCCTTTTCCCGCGCGACGCCTCTGGTGGCACACTCCATGCAATTCAAACGCGGAGTCGATCAATTGCGGCGGTTCTTCCCACGCATGGGTTTCGCGCCCGCACCGGATACCGGATGCAGTTGTTCACCAATGGCGAACGGGCGCTGCAGGCGGCTCATGAAGAGCCGCCCGACGTGGTGCTGCTCGATGTGCGGATGCCGGGCCTCAACGGCTATGACGTCTGCCGCAGATTCAAGGCGAATTCCGGCCTTCGCGACATTCCCATTCTCTTCCTCAGCGCGCTCTCCTCCACCGAAGAAATGGAACATGGATTCGCCTGCGGCGCGGTGGACTACATCACCAAGCCCTTCCGGGAGGGCGAGATGCTCGCCCGGGTCCGCGCGCATCTGTCGTCACGCAACGCGTACATGCGTCTGGCCGCCCGGCACCAGCATCTGCGCCAGCTCGAACAACAGCGTGACGCGCATGTCCATATGATGGTGCATGACATGCGCAGTCCCCTGCTGGCGATCCTCGGCCATTTGCAGATCATCTGCACATACGGGGGCAAACGCCTGCAGGAGAAGGACCGCGCAAGCCTGCGGGCCGCGATTCACGGCACACGGACGCTTGTGAGGATGGTTTCAACGGTCATCGATCTCAGCCGCATGGAGAACGCGCAACTGAAGTTGAACCGGCGGCCCACGGCGGTGCGCGATCTGTTTGAATCCGCCCGGGAGCAGGTGCTCGATCCGTCAGACCCGCACCCCGTCACCGAGCACATCCCGGATTCGTGTCCGCAGGTGTTGTGTGATGTCGATGTGAGCGTGCGCATTTTCAGCAACCTCCTGGCCAATGCGGTCAAATTCGCGCCAGACACGTCCGGCATCGCCCTGGGAGCGGAACCCGAAGGCAACGGCGTCCGGCTGTGGGTCCGGGACCAGGGGCCCGGCATCGACCCCGCCGACCATGAGGCGATCTTCGAAAAATACAGAACGGGCGCACATCCGCAGGAAAAGCGGTGGCCCTCCACCGGCATCGGTCTCGCGTTCTGCAAACTGGCGAGCGAACTGCAGGGCGGCCGCATCGGCGTGGAGAGCGCCCCCGGCCGCGGCAGCACCTTCTGGGTCACCCTGCCGAAGGCCTGACTCCGCAGGGATGGCTTGCAGGCGGTCGTCTTCTCCGCCCCCTTCGTCCTACAGCGTGCCGAAGAGACGGTCGCCGGCGTCGCCTTGTCGCGCAGCGTCGTCAGGCAGGCGTTGACACACGGATGGTCGATCCGTCGCAGCATTTCATCCTCGGGTGGTCGGCCAACCCACCGATCACTGTTCACCGGTCACTGATTTGTCCCTTTGGCGCCCGCCCCAGCCGAGCTTGCGGTTCATCACGGCGAAAGGGCTGTAGTCCGTCAGATGCAGAAACGTCACGCTGCGCGGACTGAGACGCAACTCGACCCGGTCACCTACCGCCAGCGGCAGGTCGTCCTGCCCGTCCACCGAGGCCACCGGCGCGACTGTCGTCTCGCGCGCGACGCACACGGCGATCGCCGACGAGTCGGGTACGACCAGCGGCCGGAAAGAGAGGGTGTGGGGCGAAATGACCGCGATTTCCAGCGCCCGCGCGCCGGGGAGCAGGATCGGTCCACCGGTCGAGAGGGCGTAGGCGGTGCTTCCCGTCGGAGTCGAGACCACCATGCCGTCGCAGGCCGAGGTCATGACCGCCTCGCCGTCGATCTCGAGGTCGAACCAGCCGAGGCGTCCCGATGAGCCGCGGCTGACGACCACCTCGTTGAGCGCGTCGGCCAATTCGACCTCGCCGCCGGCGGCGCGCACGATTCGTCCCGCGAGGGTCGCGCGGCGGTCGCGGGTGCAGCGGTCATCGCGCAACGCACGCAGCGCCACGCCGAAGTGCGCCTCGCCGACGCAGGTGAGATAGCCGAGCGAACCGATGTTCAGTCCCATCAGCGGCAGGCCGCTCCCCTGCAGCTGCCGCACCGCGTCGAGCACCGTGCCGTCGCCGCCGAGGACGATCACCGCCTCGACGCGCGCGGCGAATCCGGCAACCGGACAGAGAGGCAGTTCCCCCGCCACGGCGGCGGCCCGCCGGTCGACCGTCAGTTCGAGCCCGGCGGCGGCGGCATCGGCCGCCACCCGGCGCAGGGTCTCGGCCGCCCGGGCCTTGCTCCAATTGATCAGTACGCCGATCTTCTTCATAGGCCGCCCGCCTCCCCTCTAGTCCGCCAATAGGCGAGAAACTCGACATTTCCTTCGGGGCCAAGCAGCGGCGAGGGTTCCACGCCCAGCCATTCGAGCCCGGCTTCCGCCGTGCCGAAGGCGCGCACCGCCTCGACCACCGCCTGCCGCACCGCCGGGTCCCGCACGACGCCTCCCGGCGCCTGGCCCCGCCCCGCCTCGAACTGCGGCTTGATCAGCGAGACCAGTCCGCTCCCCGGCGCCAGCACCGCCGCCAGCGGCGGCAGGATCAGCCGCAGCGAGATGAACGACACGTCGGTCACGCCGAACCGCGGCACGAACGGGAGGTCCGCCGCCGCGAGGCGGCGCGCGTTGAGTCCCTCGATCACGGTCACCCGCGGATCCCGCCGCAGGCGGTCGTGCAGTTGCGCGCGCCCCACGTCGACCGCCGCCACGCGCGCCGCGCCGTGCTGCAGCAGGCAGTCGGTGAAGCCGCCGGTCGAGGCGCCGACATCGACGCAGTCGAGCCCGGCGACATCGAGCGCGAACGCCGCGAAGGCCCCTTCGAGCTTGTCGCCGCCGCGGCTGACGAAGCGCGGCCGCCCGGCGACCGTCACGACGGCATCGTCGCCGAACAGGTGACCCGCCTTGGCCGCCCCCTGGCCGCCGACCCGGACCGCGCCGGCGAGGATCAGGCGCTGCGCCTGTTCGCGGCTCTCGGCCAGACCGCGCGCCACCACAAGGGTATCGAGCCGCTGCTTCATCCCTCCTCGATCCCGACCACGTCGCCGTCGAACAGGTCCATCGCCCGCTTCACCACCGGATCGTCGAAATACTGCTGCCGGCGCATCGTCGGCGAGGCGTGCCCGGGAACCGCGGGCGCGGCGGGCGGCGGCTCGGCGCTGCGGATGGCGCCCAGCCGCTTGATCACCTCGTCGAGGGTGGCGGCGGTGCTGGCCCGCGCGCAGCGGATCAGCGCCGTCTCCAGCAGCGTGCGGACGTTCAGGGCGTGGCGCAGCCGGCCGTCGGTCTCGGCCAGCAGCTCGGCCACGCGCAGCACGCGCGCCGCGTCGGCGGCCTCGGCCTGCCGCGCCAGCGTCCGCAGCTGCTCGGGCGTCGCGTCGAGGCTCCCCGTCTCGCCGACGTGCTGGTAGACGAGCAGGTTGCGGAAGTGGTCGAGCAACTCGGCCACTAGGCGCCGCAGATCCTTGCCGGCGCTGTCGAACAGCGCGACCAGGCGCAGCATCTCGCCGATTTCGCCGCTGAGGACATGTCCCGCGAGCCCTTCGAGCGACTGGCGCGACACCAGGCCGAAGACCGCCAGCACGTCGTCCTCGGTGAGGGTGTCGCCCTTGAACGAGATCAGCTGGTCGAGCGCCGAGAGCGCGTCGCGCATGCCGCCGTCGGCGCCGCGCGCCACGGCGAGCAGGGCGTCGTCGGTGATCGTCACCTTCTCCTGTTCGCAGATGTGGCGCAGCCGTTCGACGATGAGCGCGGTCTGGATCCGGCGCAGGTCGAACCGCTGGCAGCGCGAGATGATCGTCGGCAGGATCTTGTCGCCCTCGGTTGTGGCGAAGATGAACTTGATGTGCGGCGGCGGCTCCTCCAGCGTCTTGAGCAGGGCGTTGAAGGCCTGGGCCGTGAGCATGTGGACTTCGTCGATGATGAAGATGCGGAACCGCCCCCGGGCCGGCGCGAACTGCACCTGGTCGCGCAGGTCGCGCACCTGGTCGACGCCGTTGTTCGAGGCGCCGTCGATCTCCAGCACGTCGAAGGAGTTGCCGGCGGCGATCTCGCGGC
>CAYVKQ010000263.1:2155-4790 GCA_964451945.1 uncultured Lentisphaerales bacterium | reverse complement strand
CCGACATGGCGTTCCGCGGCGCCTATTACGCGGTGCGCGTCTACAACCGCGCCCTTTCGCCCGAAGAAATCGCGTGGAACCACGCGATCGATGAAAGCCGATTCCGCGGCAAGAGTCTCACCCTGTTTGCCGTGCTCGGATCGCCGGGGAACTACGGCGCGCCGGAGCCCGCTTATGGAAGCTATGGGACCGACGCCGAGACGAACGTCTCGTTCTCGATCGCTGCGTCGCTGACCACCGATCCGGGGGATGGGGCGCGGATCGTGGACGGCGACTTCGGCGACGGCGCGCGCGTCCTGTACCGGGGCTACACCGTCCGCGGCGCGAGCGGCGAGACACTGGCCGGCTCGCCCTCGGAAGAGGCCTTCGCGCGGCAGGTCGCCGGCACGGAGATGGTCACCTGGAACTTCGCGCCGCAGAGCCGCCTGGTCGCGGCCGCGGGTGCGGGCGGCACGGTGCGGATCGGAGGAGGCGAGGCGCGGGCATGCGTCACGAACTGGGCCGCAGAGGGGATCGCGCAAACCGTCACGGCAGTCCCTGACGCGGGGTACGCGCTGGATTACTGGTCGTGCGAAGATCTCGCCGGCGTCGCCATCTCGGGTGCGGTCTGCACGGTCACGCTGACGGCGCCGAGGACGGTGACGGCGCATTTCAAGCCCCTGGCCGACCCGCTGCTGGACTTCCATGCGCGGAGCTACGTGCAGGACGGCCTGATCGGCCACTGGGACGCCATCGACAACGTGGCCTACGGCATCGCGCACGACTCGGCCACGGTGAACTGGACGGAACTGACGACAGGCGGCTCGTTCTGGGTCCGCGATATGCATTTCGACGCCAACTCGCTCGTGGCGGCGCAGAGCAACGCCAACTGGGCGTCCATCAACTATGGCGGGCGGAGCCGCTTCTACGATGCGATCACCAACGGCTCGTACAGCCTGGAAATCGCCTACGCCTGCGAGGCCCTGACGGGAAAGGGAAACAACGGCTCCATCAACAACAACACCCTCATGGAGACGGTCCAGGACCGGGGGATCGCCATGGGCGGGGCCAATCGCATCTCGTTCACGGCGCCGAATTCGTCGTACGTGTCCAGCCAGACCGTGACGTACAATCTGCCGGGATGGCCGCTGATGATTCCCTGCACCAACACCATCGTCTGCACGCACGACGCGGACGTGATCTCGCTGTGGGTAAACGGGGCGAAAAAGAATTCCGTCGCCGGCGTGCGCCCGCCCGCTTCGTTCACCTGGAACTGGTACCTCAACCGGAACTACTTCATCAATTGCGGCATCAACGGCCGCTATTACGGCTTCCGCATCTATGCGCGCCCGCTCACCGAGGCCGAGGCGGCGCACAACCACGCGATCGACCGGGTGCGGTTCTGCGACGGCGCGGAATTCTACTACACCGTGTGCGGGTCGCCGGTGAAATACGGCGCTCCCGAGCCGGCCTACGGGACGTACGCGTGCCCCCCCCGGACAGAGGTCGCGTTCTCGATGACCAACGCGCTCGAAACGTACGCCCCCGACTCGGTCCGCGCCGTGAACCGCGGCGACGGCGTCCGCGCCGCCTACACGGGCTACAAGGCGCGCAACGCCTACACGGTGATCGGCGAAGGCGTGGAGGAACAGGTCACGCTCGTCATCACGAACGCCGGCACGTCGTTCACCTGGGAATTCGCGGACCAGTACCGGGCGGTCCTTTCCGCCGGACTGGGCGGCACGGTGAAATTCAACGGCGGCGAGGCGGGTTTGCACCTCACGAACTGGTTCGCGGCCGGAAGCGCGCAAACGGTCACGGCCGTGGCGGAGGAGGGGTATACGTTCTACGCCTGGTCGGGAGACGCCGCGATCAGCGACAACACCGCCGCGAGCGCCGTGATCACGATGACGCAGCCGAAGGCGCTGGTCGCCATCTTCCAGAGCGATGTCCACGAGCCGGCCACATGCGTGTGGAAGAGTTCGTCGAAGACCGGCAACTGGAACGATCCCTCCAACTGGGAGGGCGGCGCCGCGCCCGGCAAGGGGGACACGGTGATCCTTACGAACGCCTCCGCCACGGTGATCGCGCTCGATACGCCCACCCCCGAGCTCGCGTTGCTCGTCGTCAGCAACCGCGCGAACGCGACGACGACGCTGCTGGCGAGCAACTGGAACACCCGCATCCAGGCGGCGGAGATCGTCGTGGGAACGAACGGCGTCATCCGCTGCGCCGGCGGGTTCGTCGACGGGCAGATGTCCAACCGCGTGTGGTGCGCGGCCGGCGCGATGCGGATCGAGGCGGGCGGCCGGATCGACGCCGACGCGGGCGGCTACGGCCCCGCCAACGGTCCCGGGTGGGTGCCGGGGGCCAACAACAGCGAAAGCTCGGACCGCGGCGGCAGCCATGGCGGGCGGCAGGGGGCCGACCGCTGGGCGCTGCAAAGTCTCCCGCCGGCGGCAATCTACGGCAGCGCCGAGGCGCCGGCGGCGCCGGGGACGGGGAGCTACTCCTACAACGGAGGCGGCGCCGTCCGGCTGGAGGTCGCGGGGGCGCTCACAATCGACGGTGTGGTCTCGGCGAACAGCGGAGGCAGCCGTCCGACCGGTTCCGGCGGCAGCGTGCACATCCTCTGCGAAACGATCCGCGGAGCGGG
>CAYVKQ010000263.1:0-2055 GCA_964451945.1 uncultured Lentisphaerales bacterium | reverse complement strand
CTTCACCGAGTGGCGCCCGGCGGAGCTGCGGGTCGACGGGTGGGCCGGGTTCCCGCCCGGCTTCACGCTCGATGTCGGCGGCGGCCTCGTCTGTACCAACACGGACGCCGCCGGCGCGGGCCTGGAGCTGGACGCGTCGACGCTCGCGGTGGGCGGCGACGCGCTCGTCCGGGGCGCGGGCATCCGGCTGTTCAACGGCGCTTCGATGCAGATCGCCGGGAACCTGATCCAGGAGACGGCCCGCGACGCCTCGGGCATCTGCCGCACCTACCACGCGGGCGAAGTGTGGTGCCATCCGGCGCCCACCAACGCCGCCGCCGCGGACGGCGTCGGCGCGCGGATCGAAATCGGCGGCGCGTGGCTCATGGCCACGAACACCTACGCGCGGCTCATGTGCGAATACACCAACGGCGCAGTCGTGCGGGTGGCGTGCCGCCACCTGCTCATGGACGCGGGCGCCGTCATCGACGCCGACCGCATGGGCTGGCGCCACGGGTGCGGTCCGGGAACCCCTCCCAGCGGCATCTACGGCGCGAGCCACGGCGGGCACGGCGGGGCTTTTAAGAACTACGTGCCGCGGCCGACCTACGGCGACGAGCAGCAGCCCCGCTATCCCGGCAGCGGCTCGCACGATGTAAAGTGGGAGGGCGGCGGCGTGATCTGGGTGGAGGCGGCGCGCCGGATGAAGCTGGACGGGGTGCTGACGGCGTCGGCCACCACGCCGCGCGCCTACTGGTGCTCCGGGGCTGCCGGCGGCACGGTGTACCTCTCCTGTGGACGGCTTGAAGAGAGCACGGGGGCCATCCGCGCGACGGGCAGCTCGGGCGCGGAGTACGGCCGCCCGGGCGGCGGCGGCCGCATCGCGATCTGGAGTGTTTCGGGCTCGACGAACGGACTCGCCCTTAGCGTCGCCTGCGGCGCGAACCCGTTCCCGAACTCCGGCGAATCCCTCGCCGAAGACGGCACGATCTACTTCGGCCGCCTTCCCGCCACCGGCCTCGTCATCCTTCTGCAGTAAACGTTGCAGAGCCCAGACAGTCGCGCATGCGGCATGCACCGCGATCCAGCGGTGGACAACCGTCTCAGAATATGCGACGCTTCCAACGTTCGCTTCGTGTATGGCGTGTGCCGCGCACAAGCGAGGAAGTGTAGACTGGTGCGTCGGGCGTGTCCGCGGTCGGCGGCGTGGCTTGGAGCAGGAGCCCCGCGCGTCTGGACCGTGGCAACCGGCAAACCGCGCAAGCATGGAGAATCCATTATGAACTGGGAACAACTCACCGCGCCCAATTTCGCCAAAGCCGTCACCGCCTGCGGACGCACCTGCGTCATCTCCGTGGGCGTCGTTGAAAAACACGGCGACCACCTGCCGATCGGCGAAGACGCCATCTTCGGCCACGCCATTGCCACCCGCGCCGCGGAAATCGAGCCGGCGATGGTCTTCCCGAACTACATCTTCGGGCAGAACACGCACGCTAAATGCGAACCGGGCGCCATCGCCATCCCCTTTGCCCTGCTCCATCCCCTGCTCGAGGCGGTCTGCGACGAAATCGCCCGCAACGGCTTCAACAAGATCATCGCCTTCTCGCCCCACGGCGGCAACCACAACCTGCTCAACCTTTTCTGCGAGAAGATGCTCGATGCCGGCAAGCCTTTCGCGTTCTACCACGCCAGCATCTGCCTGGCCAAGATTGCCGGCCCCCGGATCGGCACGGCCAGCGTGGACGGGCACGGCGGCGAGGGGGAAACCAGCATGATGCTGGCGCTGCACCCGGAATGGGTGACCGCCACCAAGGCGGCCGGCTACGGACTGCCGCTGAAGCGCGAAACCGTGTTCCGCGACCGCGCCGTGATGACACCCACCTGGTGGTACGCGGACCATCCCGGCATGCTGATGGGCGACCAGACCGAAGGGACGGCGGAGAAGGGCGAGAAGATACTGGAGCGGAACGTCGCCTGGCTGGCCGACATCATCCGCACCGTCAAGAACGACGAGGTTGCCCCCTCGCTCTACCGCGAGTTCATCGGCCGCTGCAAGGATCCCTGCGGCGTGAACGG
>CAYVKQ010000262.1:3202-4807 GCA_964451945.1 uncultured Lentisphaerales bacterium | reverse complement strand
GGAGACAGATGAAGAAGAAGGAAGATTGCGATTCGAGTCAGTGTGCAGCCTGCGGTGAGGCGGGGTGTCCGTCGGCCGGAAAGAAACCGGCGGAGAAAACGGCCGCCGAAAAGGCGCACGACGACGACCACAAGCTCTATGCGCGCATGAGCCGCATCGAGCACAAGATCGTCGTCCTCTCGGGCAAGGGCGGCGTGGGCAAGAGCACCGTGGCGGTGAATCTGGCGGCCTCGCTGCACATGGCCGGCAAGCGGGTGGGGCTGCTCGATGTCGACATCCACGGACCGAGCATCCCCACGATGCTGGGGCTGGAGCACGAGCATGTGCAGAACGGCGACGACGGGATTCAGCCGGTCGATGCCGACGGGCTGAAGGTGATGTCGCTCGGCTTTCTGCTGCACAGCATGGACGACGCCGTGATCTGGCGCGGCCCCATGAAGATGCGGGTGATCCGCCAGTTCCTCGCCGACGTCGACTGGGGCGCTCTCGACTACCTGATCATCGATTCGCCCCCCGGGACGGGCGACGAGCCGCTCTCGGTCTGCCAGCTCATCGCCCCACTCGACGGCGCCGTGGTGGTGACCACGCCGCAGCGGGTGGCCGCCGTCGATGTGCGCAAGTCGATCACCTTCTGCCGACAGGTGAACGTCCCCGTGCTCGGCGTGGTCGAGAACATGAGCGGGTTCGCCTGCCCCAAGTGCGGCGAGGTCACGCAGGTGTTCCGTTCCGGCGGCGGCCGGCAGATCGCCGAGAGCATGGCGGTGCCGTTCCTGGGTTCGATCCCGATCGACCCCAAGATCGCCGAAGCGGCCGACGGCGGCCGCGCCTTCATCCGGCACTACGCCGACAGCGCCACCGCCGCGGCGATGCGCGCCGTCGTCGCGTCCCTGCTCGATTTGAAATAGGGAGGCGTCCATGGCGCGTCGCTTCCAGTACCTGTTCGGTCCCGTTCCCTCCCGCCGTCTCGGGCGGTCGCTGGGCGTCGACCTGACGCCCTTCAAGACGTGCCCGCTCGACTGCGTCTTCTGCCAACTGGGGCGGACGACGCGGCTGACACGCGAACGCCGCGCCCACGTGCCGACCGCTGCGGTCACCGCCGAGCTGGACGACTGGCTGCGGTCGGGGGCCGCCGCCGACACGATCACGCTGGCGGGATCGGGCGAACCGACGCTGCACGACGGCTTCGGCGAGGTGCTGCGCTTCGTGCGCGAACACAGCGACACGCCCACGGCGCTGCTCTCCAACGGCACCCTCTTCACGCTGCCCGAGGTGCGCGACGCCGCGGCGCACGCCTCGATCGTCAAGCTCTCGCTCGGCGCCTGGGACCAGGCGTCGTTCGAACGGCTGAACCGCCCCTGCCCCGGCCTCGTCTTTGCGGAGATGCTCGAAGGGTTCCGGCGGTTTCGCGAGCGCTATTCGGGGAAACTCTGGATCGAGGTCTTTCTCGTTCCGGGGATCAACGGCGCACCGGAGCAGGTCGCGCGGATCGCCGCGCACGTCAACGCCCTCGCCGCCGACGCCGTTCACCTGAACACGGCCGTGCGTCCACCCGCCGAGTCGTTCGCCGTCGCAATGACCCGCCCGGCGATGGAGGCGCTGACCGGG
>CAYVKQ010000262.1:0-3102 GCA_964451945.1 uncultured Lentisphaerales bacterium | reverse complement strand
GTGCGCCTGCTCGACTGCGATGTCGAGGAACCCAACGATCATCTTTTCGTCAATCCCCGCTTCAGCGAGGAGCGCGCGGTAAAGGTGCGTAAGCCCGTCTGGGACGCGGCCAAATGCACGGGTTGCGGAAAATGCGCGGAAGCCTGCCACTACAATGCGATCGCGGTGGTCAAAAAGAAGGTGATCCTTTTCAACGAATTGTGCCACTCCTGCGGGGTGTGCGCCTATGTCTGCCCCGAAGGGGCGCTGTCGGAGCGGGAGTCGGAGATCGGCCTCGTCCAGGCGGCTCCGCAGCACCACCCCTTTTTCTTCGCCCATGGACTGCTGAACATCGGCGAGGCGCTGGCGCCGAGCGTCGTGCGGGCGGTCAAACATTATCTCGACCCTCAAGCGGTCAACATCATCGACGCCGCGCCGGGAACGGCCTGCCCCGTCGTGGCCGCTGTCAAAGGATCTGACGCGGTCCTGCTGGTGACCGAACCCACGCCGTTCGGGCTCAACGACCTGAAACTCGCGGTGGGCCTGACCCTGAAGCTGGGGGTGCCCACCGGCATCCTGATCAACCGTTCCGACGGCGCCGACACCCTGATCACCGACTACGCGCGCGACGTCGGCCTGCCGATCGCCGGCCGCATCCCCTTCAGCCGCGCCTATGCCGAAGCCTATTCGGGCGGGGCCAACCTGGCTGACACGTTTCCCGAACTGCGCGCGAACCTGCTCCACATCTTCGACACGCTGCAGACCGCCGCCCCGCCGCCGCCCGCGGAGAGTCCGTTCGCCGTTTCCGCGACACCCGCGGCTGCAGCGTCCGCGGGCGCGGGGGCATTGGTGCGCTACAAGGAGTTCACCGTGATCAGTGGCAAGGGGGGCACGGGCAAGACCTCCGTGACCGCCGCGCTGGCGCAGCTGGCCGACTCCCCGGTGCTGGCCGACAACGACGTCGACGCCGCCGACCTTCACCTGCTGCTGAACCCCATCGTCCGCGAGGCGCACGATTTTGTCGGCGGCACCAAAGCCATGATCGACCCGGGTGGGTGCATCGGCTGCGGCAAATGCGCGGCCGCCTGTCATTTCGAGGCGATCGCCTTCAACGGTCCGGCAAACGACATTGTCGGCAAGACCTACCGCATCGATCCGATGGCCTGCGAGGGATGCGGATTCTGTCCCCTTGTCTGCCCCGTGCAGGCGATCCGGAGCGGACCCAACGTCACGGGGCAATGGTACGTCTCCGACACCCGGTGGGGGCCGATGGCGCATGCGCGGCTGGGGATCGCCGAGGAGAACTCGGGACGGCTGGTGGCGCAGGTCCGCAGCCGCGCGGCGCAGCTCGCGGAGAAACTGAGACGCGGCCTGATCATCGGCGACGGTCCCCCGGGGACCGGCTGCCCGGTGATCGCCTCGGTGTCGGGGACCGACCTGGTGGTGATCGTGACCGAGCCGACCGTGTCGGGTGTGCACGACATGGAGCGGGTGATGAAACTGGCGGCCCATTTCGGCGTGCCAGCCGCGGTGGTCGTCAACAAAGCGGACCTGAACGCCGAACAGGCCGGAAGGATTGAGGCAATCGCGCTGGCGCACGGCTCGCGCGTGATCGGCCGCATCCCCTTCGACCGCAAGGTGAACGACGCCCTGATGGCAGGCAAGACGGTGATCGATCACGATCCGGACGGCCCCGCCGCCCAGGCCATTGCCGCCGTCTGGATGCAGGTGCGTAGACTGTTGCAGGCGAACGGAAGGGGTCCGGGTCAAGGGCGCCAGTAGGCGTCCACGGCTTCCCGGGCCAGGCGCACATAGTGGCGGCCCCTCTCGGAATCGCCGAAGATCGTCCCCACCTCCCGTTGCGCGATTTCGAGGAGACAGCCGCTCGCCGCCTCGCAGATTCCCTTGAAACAGGCGGTGATGGCCGCGTCGTCGAGCGGACCGGGGCGCGTCACGAACTCGGCGCGCGGCTTGCTGTAGTACACGATCCGGCTGCCGCGCAGGTACCCGCCGATGCGGGGTTCGTCATTGAAAGGGGAGACCGACAACTTGCGCAGGTTGGGCCAGGTTGACAGGTAGTCCGTCCAGAGCGCGTCAACCCGCTCGCAGCAACCGTAGGAGAGCAATCCGAAGCGGTCAACCAGACGCTGCTGGTACGGGAAGACAAACCTGCCGAAGGTCTCCGCCGAGGTCGCCGTGGTCTCCTGCGACTCGAGGAAACCCCAGCACTGCGTCGTCTGCGTCACCTGGTCGGACGGCAACTCGTCGGTGAAGGCGAAAGACTCCTGGGCCAGGGGACTGAAGCCATTCGTCGGCAGCAACAGCCGCTCGTTCTCGAGAAAGTCAAAGTACCGTTCGTAGACCCCGATCGCCATCTCCATGGCTTCCCGCACCGATATGGAACCCCAGTGCGTGGGCCCCTCCGGCGCGCGTGATCTGGGGCGTGAGGCCGAACGGCTGCACACGGGTCTGCCAGCCCATGTCGAACGTCGGCGGGACTGGCGTGTCGTCGTCGAACAGCTCCCGCCCGACCAGGTTGCCGAGGATCGCGGCTTCTATCCCCCGCGCCCGCGCCCCTTCGCAGCGCAGGCGCGGCGTGATGACCTCGTGGCGGAAATTGGAGAAGAGCAGCCGTACGGGCGGGGAGTCGCGCCGTCCTGCCGCCTGCGCCCGCCACTTCCTCAGGATGAGGTCGTTCCGGGAAGAGCGGGCATGGCCGAGCTGGAGTTTCGCCCGCTCCCTCAGAATCCCGCGATCGCGTGCCGAAATCGGATCCATGGGTGTCTCCTTTGCCGCGCCGTCAGAACAGATCGCGCAGGAACGGAGGCGGGCGGCAGGGGCGGCGGGTCCCGCCGTTGAGGAACGCGAGCACGGTGAAGCCGGTCGCGACCGGCGCGCCGCCGGGTCCGGTGACCGCGTAGTCGAAGCGCATCCGCGCCTTCGGCGGCTCGCGGACCGTCACCGTGATTTCGAGCAGGTCGTCGAAGCGCGCCGGCTGCAGGTAGGTCACCCCCGCCTCGACCACGGGCATCATCACCCCCGACTCCTCCATCGCGCGGTAGGAATGCCCCAGCGCCCGCAGCGCCGCCGTGCGCGCCACCTCGAAATAGGCGATGTAGTTGC
>CAYVKQ010000261.1:0-4815 GCA_964451945.1 uncultured Lentisphaerales bacterium | reverse complement strand
GACTCCGCCGTATCCCGCCGCTCACTCAAAAAAGCAGCTTGTACGTCCTATCCGCGAAACCGGGTGAGGGACGCCGCCTTCGAGCAGGTGGAGGAGGCGGCGGACCTGGGCGGGGCGATTCACGCGGCGCTGGAACTGGCGATGGATGGGTGGAGGTGCCCGCGGGGCCGGCCGTCGTTCCGGTTGCAGGTGCGGACGAGCCTCGGCGGCGGCGACTGGGAGAACGTGGGGCGGCATTCCGTGACCGGCGCGGTGACGACCGTGGTGGCGACGAACGCCGCGCCGGCGTGCTTCTACCGCGCCGTCGCGCCGTAGCCCTCACTCGGCGTCCGCTTCGCGCAGGTTGCCGCGGCGGCGGATCTCCTTGTGCGGCACGACCGTCATGACTCCGGGAGCCGTCTCGAGGCGCACACCGAGGTCGGTGACGGCGTCGAACACGCCGCGGTAGACGGTTCCCGAGAGGGTGATCACCTCGTAGTCGGGGATGAAAAGCCGTTCGAGTGTGACGTGGCGGGTAAGGGTCTGGCCGCGGGCGATCGCGACCGTGACGGCGGCTTCGGCCCACCCCTTGCGGACGAACGTCACCTTGTGCTCGCCGACCTTCAGTCCTTCGATCAGCAGGGGGTTCGAGAGGTTGGTTGTCTCGCCCTTGGCGGCGGCCGTGGTGCCGGCGCGCCTGCCCGCTACGAAGACCTCGACGCCGGCGGGCGTGGTGGTGAGCTGGAGGGCGCCGGTGTTGGGCGCGAGGCGGAACTCCTCGACCGCCTCGGCGCCGCGGCCGAGCTCAATGTCGCGGGCGAGCGGATCGAATCCTTCCCGCTCGACGCGGACGCGGTGGGCGCCGGGCGCCAGGTCGTCGAGCGTGAGCGGGGTCTCGCCGCGCTGGGCGTTGTTCACGTAGACGCGGGCGCCGGGGGGAAGCGAGACGATGCGCAGCCGCGCCGGTCTGGGCTGGAGCGTGAGGTCGAGCCGCTGCGTCTCGCCGGCCGCCAGTCTCACTGTCTGCGCGATGTCGCGGTAGCCGTCGGAGCGGATCGTGACCGCGGCATCGCCCTCGGGGATCCGTTCGACCGTGCACGGGGTCTCGCCGCGGGGGATGCCGTTGACGGCGACGGCCGCTCCGGGCGGGTCGGTGGTGATTGCCAGGGTGCCCGAATCGGAGAGAAGCGTTACGCCGATCTTGAGCGGCGTGCGGGCGTCGGCCGTGATGTCCCGTTCGGTGGTCTGGAAACCGGCGAGGCTGAAGCGGAGTCGGTGCGCGCCGGGCGGCAGGGTGGTGACGAGCAGCGGCGTGACTCCCAGATCGGCGCCGCCGGCCGAGACGGTTGCCCCCGGCGGCTCGCTGTGGGCGACGACCAGCGTCGTCAGCGGTTCGAGCGGGACGTCGAGCGTGCGGCGGGTGTTCGCGGTGAGCGTGACCGTCGTGTAGTGGTCGCGGTAGCCCCGCTTGCCGAGGACCACCAGATGGTCGCCCGGCGGCAGGTCGGTGACCGTCAGCGGCGTCGAGCCGCGCTCGACGCGGTTGATGCTCACCGCCGCATCGGCGGGCGTGGAGAGGATCTGCAGCGCGGTCGGCGCGGCCGCCGGCGGCGGCGCGGCCGTCAGGCCCGTGCCGCGGACGAACAGCGCGGCGGCGGCCAGGATGGGCAGAAGGAATGGTGTGTGTGTCTTCATGGACTTGAACCCCGGTCGGGACCTACCGTTTCTTGCGCGCCGCCTGGAGGCGGCGCTCCACATCGAGCAGTTTGCCGGCGGCGTCCTTGTGGCGGGTGTCCGCGCGGTCGGGGATCAGCTCGCAGATCACGCGGAGCTGGGTGCCGGCGTCCTCCCAGTTCTGCAGGTTGATCGCGCGGTCGGCGAGGAAGCGGTACTCCTTGTGGCGCCGGTCGAGCTCGGCCTCGGCCTCTTCGAGTCCGCGCCGGATGTCGGGGTAGAAGCCGGGTTTCGGGTCGACCGTGTCGAGGCAGACCTCGGCGTCGCGGTAGCTGGCGATCGCCTGGGCGATGTTGCCGTAGCGGAGGTCGCGCTCGTCCAGCCGCTTCTGCGCCACCAGCAGCGCGTCGCGCGCCAGCGCGGTGAGCTTCTCGGCGGAGTATTGGATCGCCCAGATGCCGAGCTCGCTCTGGCCGAAGGTCTCGAGTTTCCCGCGCAGGGCGGCGAAGGCTTCGGGTTCGGGGCGGTCGGCGACGCGGACGCGGTGGGCGCGGCGGCCGAGGACGACGGTGAGGTCCCACGAGGCGCGGGCGCCGTCGGCGGGGGGGGCGGCGAGATAGGCGGGGTCGAGGGCGAAGAAGCCGCTCGACCGGATCGTGCGCGCCCAGTCGCGCAGCAGCGCCGGATCGACCGGCTTCTCCTTGCGCACGGCTCGGTCCTGCGACAGGTCGTCGATGCGGACCGCGAGCAGCCCTTCGGGGGAGAGGGTCAGCTCGTAACGGAAGACCGACTCGGGGGTCGCTTCGATCTTCTCGTAGATCACCTGCAGCGGTTCGTCGGCGGGGAGGGCGTCGCGAACGGCGGCGGGTGCCTTCTCCCCGTTATCCGGCGCCGTCAGGATGAAGGTGGCGGCCAGCAGCAGGACCACGACCGCGGCCACGGTGTAGAGGATGGGGCGCAGCGAGTGCCGCGCGGCGGCGGGTTCGGGCGTCCCCAGGCCGAGGTCGATGACGGGCGACGCCGGCGACCCGGCGGCGGGTGCGGCGGGGGTGTCGTTCGCGACGGCGGAGACGCGCAGCCGCGTGTCGCCGACCGCGACCACATCGCCCGGCTGCAGCCGCCGCCGCTTCACCGGGTCGCCGTTGACCAGCGTCTGGTTGGCGCTGTCGAGGTCGACCACCCACAGCGCGCCGCCCTCGGTGTCGAAGCGGCAGTGCCTGCGGGAGAGCAGCGGGTCGGGAATGGCGATCGGGTTGCCCGAGGAGCGTCCGAGCGTCTGAGACGGCGCGCCCACGAGGGCGAAGGTCTCGCCGACCTTGGCGGGGCCGGTTTCCACGGTCAGCGCGTAGCTGGGATTGGGTGTCATGCGTGTGGCCTGGGGCGCGGGGTGTCAGAAAAGCTGGCCGCTCACCTGGGTAAGCGTGGGACCGAGGAGGATGATGAAGACGGCGGGGAAGATGAAGAGCATGAGCGGGCCGAGCATCTTGACCGGCGCCTCGTTGGCGAGCCGTTCGGCCCGCTCGAAGCGGCGCTGCCGCATCTGGTCGGACTGGATGCGCAGGATGGAGCCGATGCTGACGCCCAGCTCGTCGGCCTGGATCAGGGCGAAGCAGACGGCGCGCAGGTCGCCCAGGCCGACGCGGGCCGAGAGGTTGCGCAGGGCGTTCCGGCGCGGCGTGCCGAGCTGGATCTCGCGGATCACCTGGATCAACTCCTCGTTCAGCGGGTCGAGGGCGCGGCGCTCGCAGTTCCGCTGCAGCGCGGTCATGAAGTCGAGTCCCGCCTCGACGGCGAGGGTGAGGAGGTCGAGGACGAAGGCCCGCTGGATCGCCCGGTGGCGCGCCGACAGAACGCTCCTGAGCCAGAGCATCGGATAAAGGTAGAAGAGGAGGATGCCGCCCAGGGTCAGCAGGAGGAGGTTGTCGCCGATGGAGGGAAAGAAACGGAGCGCCAGGCGGAGGAGCGCGAACCAGAAGGCGCCGAAGACGAGGGGGACGAGGACCTTGAGCGCGAGGAACTCGGTCGGAGAGACGACCCCCTCGTAGCCGGCGGCGGTCAGTTTTGCGCCCACCGTGCCGCGTGCCGCCGCGAACGCGGGCCGGGCAAAGAGAGGTTCAAGGTTGGGCGCCAGCGGCAGCAGCAGGCGGAAGACGAGGGGGATGGCGCGGCGCTGGCGCCGGCCGTCGGCCAGCGTGGCGTAGGCGATCTGCCGCGCGGCGTGCAGGGAATACCAAATCATGCCGGCGGCGCAGAGGGACCAACAGATGAACGCAGCGATTTTGAGCAACACCGTCATGGCCTGAACCCCCGGGCGTCCTGCCGCGCGCGCCGCCGCAACCGGGCATGCGCGACAGCCCGCGGACACGATGGGGACATTGTACCAGAGACGGAGCCGACTGTAACCACTAATTGGGGGGGCTCAGCGGAGACGTGCACGGTGTACGGCCACAGGTTGCTTCCGGCGTGGATGGGATGTACAATCTCCACATTCCCAAGCCTGTGCTATCCACTGATTGCACAACAACATCGTGCAGACAAGAGGATGACCGGAATGGACTATTCGAAATACATCACACGGGGCCGCGCCGTGAGTGCCTTCGCCGCGGCGGCAGTGGAGGACGATCAGCCCGTGCCCGCCGTGCCGGTGCTCGCATGAGGATGGGTGAATTAGGCGCCGACTCGCTCCGCTCGCCGACGCGTGTCCGTGCCGGCGTGGCGGCGGAGGACGCCGTATGAAGAGCCCCATGCTGCCCGCCGACCACCATGCCGCCGTGCAGCGCGCGCTCGAGCTGGGACGCTCCGGCAGACCCGAGGCGCTGGATGAACTGGTCTCCCTGCTCGCGCAACCCTCCAACGAAGTGCAGCGCCTCGCGGCCTCCGCCATCGGCAAGCTGGCGCCCTTCGGCGCCGATCCGGCGCGGGCCGTGGCGGCGCTGGCACCACTGGCGCGCACGGCCCGGCACCCCCAGACACAGCAGTACGCCATCCGCGCCCTGCGGGCGTACGGCGCCGCGGCCGCGGAGCAGATCCGCGACCTGCGCGACGTGGCCCGCAATCCCGGCGCGCGAGCCTATGTCCGCGAGGCGGCGGCCTCCGCGGCCGACGCCCTCGATCAGGCCGCCGCCGATGCCGCGGCCCGCGTCCGCCACCGCTGCCAGCGCT
>CAYVKQ010000260.1:0-4840 GCA_964451945.1 uncultured Lentisphaerales bacterium | reverse complement strand
CGCCGCGCCTCCCGCGACCGCCGCGGCCCCCGCCGCCGCCCCGGCGCCGGCGCCGCAACCCTCTTCCGCCGCGGCCACGTCCCCCGCCGTCCCCGCCACGCGCGCCGTGGCGACCGGCACCTCCGCCACGCGCGGTGATGGCGCCGATTTCTCCGACCTCACCCGCTCGCTGGCTGGGGTTCCCTCCGGCGGCGGCGCGGAAGAGGAGGAGGGCGCGACCCGCGCCATGCAGACGCGCGCGGCCACGCCCGAGGAGATCGACCATCTGGTCGCGATCGAACGCAAGCGGACCCGCCGCCGCCTCTCTCTCCTGCTCGCCGTCGGCGTGCCCGCGGTCATCCTGGTCCTCCTCTTCCGGCCGCGCCCGCCGCCGCCCGAAACCGAGATCGAGTGGCCCAGGGACGCCGGCGGCAATTATCTCGACACCTTCGCGCCCGCCCCTTCCGGCGGGTTCAAGGAGGAGGGGTTCGACCTCTGCTACCCCGGCAACGAGACGTTCGCCGGGCGGGCTGTCGAAGGCGGCGTGGCGTTCGAGGGGCGGATCGGCCGCAAGCTCGACGTCCTCATGCGCGTGATCCTCCAGGAAGAGCGCGAAACCCGCTTCGCCGGCATGACCCGGGACGAAGCCGTGGCCGACTGGATGGAGCGGGCCGCCGCCGGCGGCGGCCACTGGAACTTCGACCGCCCCTCGCCGACACCGGCGTTTTTCGGCCGCAAGAACGGGATTCCCTACGTCCGCGTGACCTACCTGCGCGACGGCGACGGCTCGTGGTTCGGCGTCGCCAGCGTCGTGCGCCACGGCAGCCGCCGCATCGTGGCGCGGGCCGAAGTGCCGGCGGACGAGCGGGTGCGCGCCGAGAAGATGATGTCGGCCAAACTGATCCGCCCCTCGGACGCGTTCGAATACACCCACTGGGAGGGGCCGGGCTCGTCGTCGCGGCTCGACGAGGCGGAGACGCTGCGGCAGGTCCGCGCCGACCTCGAACGGACCGCCCCCGCGACATGGGTGGCGCTGGAGAAGCTGCTGCACGCCCTGCTGGCGCAGGCGGCTCAGGCGGGAAACGGCGAAACCGAGGCCGCCGCGACGGCGCTGCTGGCGCGTCTGCGCGAGCGCCAGGCCCTCTATTTCAACAGCCAAAAACTCGCCTTCGACGCCGCGCTGATGCAGAACAACCGGGACAAGGCGGCCAAGATCGCCGAGTTCGCCAAGGCGGTGTTCTCAAACGTGGAAGACCAGCGCTACTTCGATGTGCGCAAATGGCGGACGGAGTTCTAGAGCCATGCTGATACGATTGGAATTCAACGGGCGCGTCCTGCACGAGGTCGCATCGGGGGCGATCACCGGCGAGATCGTCATCGGCCGCAGCCACGCCTGCGCCTGGCCGGTGCCGAAGGAGGAGGCGGTCTGCAGCTCGAAACACGCCAGGCTCTTCGCCAAGGGGAAGCGGGTGTGGCTGCAGGACCTCGGAAGCACCAACGGCACGTTCCACAACGGCAAGCGGATCGTCAAGAAACGGCTGGCCGTCGGCGACAAAATCGGCATCGGCAACTGCGTCCTCTGCGTCGAGGCGGAACGGACCGGCGCCGGCAAGGTCTTCTCCGAGTTGCAGGTCCTCTCCGGCAAGGGGCGCGGCCAGCGCAAGCCGCTCCTGCCGCCCGTGTTCACGATCGGCTCCGACCCCGCTTCGAACCTGGTCTTTCTCGACATGCTGGTGTCGCGGCGCCACGCCGAGATCCTCGTCAAGGAGGACGGCAGCTGCTGGATCCGCGACCTCGGCAGCAAGAACGGCACCGCGGTCAACGGCATGCCGCTGCGCGACGACAAGGAACGGCTGCTGAAGGACGGCGACCGCGTCGGCTTCTCCCACCTCGAAGTCGAATTCCACGACGGCGCCGTCGCGCGCTCGAACAAGCAGGTGTGGCTGCGCATCTTCATCCTCGCGCTGACCCTGGCCGCGGGGATCAGCGCCTACAATGCCTACCAGCGGGCACGCCCTTCGGCCGACGCTTTTCTGCGGGAGGCCCGCCGCCTCGCCGCGGACGAAGCTTTCGCTGAAGCGGCGCAGGCCGTCGAGAAGGCGGCGACCGCGCGCAAGGCCTCCTCCAACCAGGTCGCGATCGAGGAACTGCGGCGGCTGCTGGTCGAGTGGCGGAACACGGTGACGGTCTGGGCGCGGGCGCAGGAGTCGCTGGCGGCGGGCAAGTGGACGCAGGGATCGCGCGATCTGGGGCTGCTGCAGACCAGCCGCAAGGACGCCTGGGAGTGGAACCGGCGGGCGGCCGTGGAGAAGGAGAACATGAACGCCGCCAAGACGATGCTCGACGCCTATCTGCGGGCCGAGGCGGTCGCCGGCCGCGACGACGCCGCGCTGCAGGAGATCGGCGCCGCCCACGACGGCATCGCCGCCGCGCGGGCGCAGGCGCCGGCGGAGCCGCCGGCGGCGCTGGCGCCGCTTCTGGAGGCGATGGAGGGCGTCACCGAACGCCTGGCGGCGCTCCTCGGCGAATACCGCGGGCTGGAGCAGGCGCTCGACCGTCTCGGCGAGACGACGCCGCCGTACGGCGAAATCCTCGGCGTCGTGGGCCGCGCGCGCCAGAGCCGGGAGGCGGCGGTCGGCCGCCGCGCCGCCGCCGTCGAGCCCGCCCTGCTGGCGCTGGCCGGAACCGCGAAGCAGGTGGACGAGGCGGTGCGGCAGGTGCGCGCGCTGCGCGTGGCCGAGGCGCTGGCCGGCGCCATCGCCCTGCCGCCGTCGGACCTCTGCGCGATCGACCCGCGCCTCTCCCGCGCCCGGCAGACGCTCGACCAGGGTGTGCAGAACCTGCGGCAGAAGGCGGGACAGTTCCAGATGCTGCTCGGCGAAGTCGACAAGCGGTTCGGCGGCGCGGCCGACCTGCCCGAATGCCTGGCGGTGTTCGTCGACGCGGAGTTGCTGGCGCGGGCGCTGGCGTGCGACGTGCTCGAACAGCCCCTCCCCAAGCGGAGCCGCGCCGAACCGGCGGGCGCCTACGACCGTCTCTTCGGCGTGGAGGAGTTCTACACCTACCTGATCGCCTTCCCCGAGCCGGTCAATCCGGCGGAGGTCGCCGACCTGCCGTTCGTCTCGGCGCTGACCCGCCTGCGCGAACTGGCGCGGACGATCGAGGATCTGCTGGCGTTCGTGCGGCAACCCGGCAACGAGTGGCTGGCGGGGGAGGCGGTGCAGGCGCGCGTGACGCGCCTCGAAGCGGTCCTGGCGCGGCGCGACGCGCTGGTGGCGGCGATGGTCGAAAAAGCCGCCGCCGACACCACCCGCGCCGGGTTGATCGCGGGCGGCATCGTGGCGCGCCTCGCCGCGCGGACGGACCAGGCGCGGATCAAGGGGACGGACCCGGAGGCGTGGGTGGCGGCGGAGCTGAAGCGGCAGCGCGCGCCGCTGCTGCAGAGCAACGGCGAATACACCGTCGCCGCGCCGTTGCGCCAGATCGAGATCCGCAGCGAGATCCTGGCCGGCGGCCTTCCCGGCGATCCGCTCGTCCGCCGCATGTGGGCCTTCCGCGACGCCGCCCGCGCGCCCTGACACCGGCCCGCGCCCAGCCGTCTGCGCGGCAGCGCCGACACTGATTGCGAATGTTCGCGTTTTTCGGGTTGACAACCCCGCGACGACGGGAGTATAAAACAAAACTGTCGGCACAGTGTGTCGGTTTACGGCATAGTGTTTTGATCCGGCTGGCGCGAACATGCGCGGAGGTGGGAATGGGCTCGAAGGTACCGGAGTCGCGGCGTCTGGCGGCGCTGTTGCGGCACGAGATTCTTGAGGGGCGTTATTCCTTCTCCGAGCCGTTCCCTTCGCTGCGCGAACTCGCGGAGAAGTATGGCGTGGGGTTGCGCACCGTGCGCACGGCGACGGACGAGCTGGTGTGCGAGCGGTTGCTCTACCGCCGCGAGCGGAGCGGCACGTTCGTCAGACGCCCCGTCGCGCCCGCTGCGGAAGGCGCCCCGCTCCGCTGCGTCAACATCATCGAACGCCCCACCGGAACCTTCCCCTCGTTCGTCCGCATCGACTACCTGCGCGGCTACACCCAGGCGCTCGAAGACCATCCGATCAAGCTGCGCGTTTCAGCGTTTCCGCGCGATGTGACCGATCTCCCTTCTGTTTTTGCAGAGGGGTTCGCGCCCGAAGAGCAGGGGTGCGTGCTGGTGAACATCATCGATGCGGCGGCGATCCGCTGGCTGACCGAACGCAAGGTGCCGTTCGTGGTGCAGAATTTCACCCAGTACGCCAAAGAAGGCTTGCCGCCGCACCACAGCGTGGCGGTGAACAAGGTGGGCGGCGGCTTCCGCGCGACCGACTACCTGATCGGGCTCGGACACCGCCGCATCGGCTATGCCGGCTTTGTGCCGAATGCCGCGGGGGAGAATCTGACGGAGGTCTACGACGGCTTTCAGGCGGCGATGCGCTGCGCCGGACTGGAGGTCCGCAGCGGCGACATCATGCCGGTGAGCACCGACGAACCGCCGATGGCCTACGAACCGGCACTCCGCTGGATGCGCGGACACGATCTGCCGACCGCGATCCTGACGCGCACCGACGCGTCGGCCCTGGGAATCCTGCGGGCGGCGCAGACCCTCGGCGTGCGCGTCCCCCAGGACCTGAGCGTCGTGGGCTACAACGACCAGCACGAGGCGGCCGAGTCCCAGCCGCCGCTCACGACCGTAGGCGTGCCGCGCGTCCAACTCGGCCGCACCGCGGTCGAGATCCTGCTGCAGACCGCCGCCAATCCCGCCGCCGCGCCGGTCGCGCGCGTTCTCGATTGCGAGCTGATCGAACGGCAGAGCGCCGCCGCGCCGCGCGGGGGAGAG
>CAYVKQ010000259.1:818-4951 GCA_964451945.1 uncultured Lentisphaerales bacterium | reverse complement strand
GGGCGGGAGCGGGGAGCGGATGCAGGGAGAGCCCGAGAAGTCGGCACTCTCAAGCCTCCATCCGAAAAGCTCTCACGGAGGGATTGTCATGGACAGGCATGGCTTCTCCGCGGCCTCGGCCGCGTGTGCCGGCGTCGTTTTTCTCTGCTCGCTCGCCGCGGAGGGCGCCGTCAGGCAGTGGCTCGGGACCGACGCCGCCAATCCCACGCTTGCCTCGGTCGCCGCCAACTGGTCGCCTGCGGGCACGCCCGCGGCGACGGACGACATCCTGCTCGATGCCGCCGCCGCCTCCAAGCCGCTCACGTGGGATCTTGACACGGCGGTCCATTCCTGGACGCAGACCGTCGGCTACGCCGGCCTCGTCACCTTCAGGAGCGGGCGCACGGGAAAGGCCAAGGACTCGACCGTCGTCGCCTGCGGCGAGCTGGACGCCAACGGCACGGACCGGTGGTTCCGCGTGACGGGCGACGTCAATCTGCAGGGCGGCGGCTGGACCCACGCGCAGACGCCCCCGTTCAACAACACCGACGTCGCCTGCACGAACGGCCTCGGCATCTACCGCCTGCTCGTCAGGTGCGGCGGCGATTTCATCCTGGGCGCCGGCGCCACGCTCGATGCCTCGGCCAAGGGATTCGAGAAGCAGACCGGTCCCGGTCGCGGTTTGTACGCGAACTACAGCGCAAGCCACGGCGGCCGTGGCTCGGCCTACAGCTCGGCGGCGGCCACCTACCGTATCCCGCAACCCTGCTACGGGTGCGTGAAGGCGCCGGTCTGCCTCGGTTCCGGCGGCGGCTATTCCTACGGCGGCGGCGCCGTGCGTCTCGAAGTCGCCGGTGAGCTGGCGCTGGACGGCGCCATCCGCGTGGACGGGTCCGACTACGAAGCCGGCACCACGAAGATCCAGCCGTACTATGCGCCTTCCGGCGGCAGCGTGTTCGTGAAGGCCGGATCCCTCTCGGGCGCAGGTTCCATCTCCGCGGACGGCGGCATCTGCACGGGCGGCGGCTGCGGCGGCGGCGGACGCGTCGCGGTGGTGCTGACGAACGCCACGACGTTCGGCACGTTTTCCACCTCCCATCTCAGCGCGGCGGGACACATCGTGAACTCCATGCCGTCCCACAGCGGCACGATCTACCTCGAAACCGCCGCCGACGGCGGAAGGGGCGCGCTGCTCGTGCGCGGCTGCTTGCCGTCGTTCGCCCAGATCGACTACTCGCGCGTGGCCCTCCCGTCGACGGCGCTTTCCGATCCGGACGACGACTACGACTTCTCGGAGATCGTCCTGTCCGGCGTCGCCGTGCTGGGCATCCACTCCAACGTGGTCGTCAAGACCGGCGCACTCGTCTCCGGGAACACGGGCGGACGCACCAACCAGCTCGCGTTCCTCGGCGGCAAGCTCAAGCTGCCGCGCGAGGCGGTGGTGTCGAACGTGATCCTCCGCCTCTACCTCCCTGGGTTTCCACTCGATTTCGACGCCGAGGAGTCGCGGACGACGCGCTTCGGCGAGGGACTGCTGTGCTATGCGGACGTTCCCGTTTCCTTCCCCGGCGCGCTGCACCTCCTGCCCGGTTCGCGCGTGGTCCATACCATCAACGGCGCCGCCTTCCTGTACGGCGTCGACATCGAAGCCGCCGGGAACATCGTCGTGGATGCGGGCGCCGCGATCGACGCTGTGGGAAGGGGATACGACCGCAACAAGGGTCACGGACCCTCCAACCTCGGCCTCGCCAGTGAATACAACGGCGGCGGCAGCCACGGCGGGCGCGGTCGCAGTTCGGGGTTTGCGGTCTGCTACGGATCGGTCACCAATCCCGTTCTGCCAGGAGCCGGCACCAAGGACAAAAACGCGAGAGGCGGCGGCGTAATCGCCCTCAAGACAGCGGGTGAACTGAAGGTCGACGGCGCCATCGCGGCGGACGGCGCGCCCACTGATTATTCGGGGGGCGCCGGCGGCAGCGTGAAGATCGAGGCGGCATCGCTTTCCGGCTCGGGGACGATCCGCGCCGACGGGGGTGCAGGCTGGGACGCGAATTGGTGTTGCGGCGGCGGCGGCCGCGTGGCCGTCCGGCTGACCGGCCAGGACGCCGGGTTCTCCGGCGCGCCGGCGATCACCGCCTACGGCGGACGGCTGCCGGCGACTACCAAGACGGCGGGGCCCGGCACCGTTTGGCTGCAGACCGCCGCGGAGGGCGAAGGCGGCGGAAGGCTTGGTATCGACAACGGCGGCCGCCAGGCGGCCTACGGACGCGCGGACCTTGACGGCGAAGTCGAATGGAGCGACTTCGGCTCGGTGGTGATCACAAACGGCGGCGCCTTGTTCCTTGGCGGGAACCGCACGGTCACGGTCTCCAGTGATTGGCTTGCCTGCGGCGGTTCCTTTTCCGGAGCGGTCGACAGCGTGGTTAACTTCGCCAGCCCGGGCGTTTCCCGCATCATCGGCACGAACGACTTCTCGGATCTCTTCTGCACCGTGCCGGGGAAGACGCTCCGCTTCGGCACAGGCGGCAGCCTGCAGCGCATCAATGCGGGCGGGCTCCTCACGCTCGAGGGCGGCACCGGCTCGAACCTTGTGCTTGCCCGCGAAGGCGACGACGGCCTCTGGCCGCTCGCCCTGTACGCCGGCAGCTCGATGTCGCTCCAGTATCTCGATGTCTCCCATTCCGACGCGCGCTTCGGCGCGCTCACCGCGTTTGCGACCGATTCGGTCGACGGCGGCGGCAACGAGAACTGGGTGATCATGGGAGTGATCAAACCGGGCGAGACGATCACCTGGACGGGGTCCGTCGACTCCAACTGGGGCGTGATTGAAAACTGGAACCCGGCGAGGCTGCCCGTTGCGACGGACTGCGTCGTCATTCCGGCCACCGAGACTCCGCCTGTCCTCGCCGACGAGGCGATCGTTAGCACGCTGAGCATCGCTGCGGGCGCTTCACTCGATCTCGCGGGCTGCGATGTGACGGTCACCAACGGCTTCGCCTGTGCGGGCACGCTCATCGCCCGCGGCACGGAATGCATCACGCTGGGCGGAGATGTCGATTTCACCGGTGGTTCGTTCACGGCGGCGTTCTCCACCCTGGTGCTGAACGGTGCGGCAGCCTGCAGCGTCGACCTGGCGAACCTCGCTTTCCACAGCGTGGCCGCAGGATCTGCTGCGCAGACCTCCTTCGCGAACGGCTTCACGGCAAAGCGGTTCGCCGCCACGGCCGACGCGGCGCGGGATATTCTCTTCGGGTCGGGAGTGTCCGTCGCCGTGCAGGAACTTGTTCTCGATGGCGGCGGGGCACCGAACCTGCGTCTCCTCTCCGCTTCGGGCGCCTGGAATCTGGCGGTTTTGGGGTATGCGCAGGCGACCGGCGTGGCCGTCTCGAACTGCAACGCGTCGGGCGGGATCGCCATCGTTGCCGACGCGCCGTCGACCGATCTCGGCGGCAACGCGAACTGGCGCTTTGCCGCGGGAGCGGTCGCAACCTGGACGGGCGGTGCGACGGGCGACTTCGCCGATGACACCCGGTGGTCCACGCTGGAAGTGCCCGGCGCCGACGCGCGCGTCGTCATTCCCGCCGGCTGCGCCGTCGCGGCGTCGTCCGCCGTTTCGGTGCGCGCGCTCTCGGTTGCGGGCTCGCTTGCGGCCTCGGCCGGTCTTACGGTCGGCGACACGGTTGAAGTCCTTGCCGGCGGCGTTCTGACGATCAACCAGTCATCGGTCGTCTCCAATTTCTTCGTGCTCCGTTCGGGCGCCGTGCTGACGCACGCCATGAATACGACGACGGAGGCGCACAAAATCGATCTGACTGTCTGCGGCGACGTTGTGATCGAGGCGGGTGCCGCCGTCGACGTGGACGCGATGGGCTACCAGCAAGGGTATGGTCCCGGCCGGCATACGGCGAGCTCCTGCGCCGCTTCCCACGGCGGACGCGCCGGATGGTACACCAGGGAGTCGGATGTGAAATCCTGCTACGGTTCCGTGTTCGCGCCGACGAGCATCGGCTCCGGCGCCATGCACAATATCGACTCCCATGGCGGCGGCGCGGTGAAGATCGTCGTCGCCGGCACGCTCCGCCACGACGGCGCGATTTCGGCGAATGGTCTTCAAGACGTCGCGGTGACGTATTATTCGGGATCGGGCGGCAGCG
>CAYVKQ010000259.1:0-808 GCA_964451945.1 uncultured Lentisphaerales bacterium | reverse complement strand
CAGGTGCCATCGTCGGTTCGGGTTCCATTGCCGCGGCCGGCGGCACGTTCAACACGGCGTGTTCGGGCGGCGGCGGACGCATCGCGCTCTACCAGACCGGGGCGGCGGAGTGGAGCGGCTACACGGGCTCCGTCGCGGCGCATGGCGGCCGGTGGACGGACCACGTGGGGAACCTCGGCGCACCCCAGGGTGCGGCGGGCACGGTCTACCGTCAATGCGCGGGCGAGCGCGAAAGCCATGGCACGATCACGATCGACAACATGAACGCCACCACGGCGGCAAAGAACTCCTACACGGAACTTCCCGCCGGCGGCGTCGGCTCGGAGAGTGCCAAGGCTCTCTCGCATGCGAAGGTGGTCCTCGCCAGAGGCGCGGTGCTGGGGCTGACGGGCGATCTCACGCTGGAAGACCTCGATCTGCCCTCCGGCACGGAGATCCGCCTCTTCGGCCACACGCTGCGCCTCCGCTCGTTCCTCCACAAGAACCGCGCGGGCTGGGCGGGCACCGTCACCGAGGCCGGCGGCGCCATCGTCTGGATCCCGAGCGGCACGAGCATCGTGGTCAGGTAGGTGTTTCGCACAGGCGCCTGGCCGTTCTGATGATGGAATCGTTCAGTCGCAATCATAATCGTGAAGGTATTGCCGCCATGTTCACCCCAGTTCTCGGTGTGTCGCTGCATTCGCTTGCCAAACCCATCACGGACGACATGCTCTCGGCCCTGTGCGGCTCGGGCATCCGCACGGCGGAGCTCTGCACCACGCCGTTGCTCCAGGGCGTCGACCGCGGCCGCGAACGGCTCGCCGCCGCC
>CAYVKQ010000258.1:0-4966 GCA_964451945.1 uncultured Lentisphaerales bacterium | reverse complement strand
GAGCCGTTCATCCTGGCGCAGAGCGCGACGATCAAGGCGCGCGCCTTTCACGCCGGCATGCTCGACAGCGCCGTCGCGACGGCGGCCTACACGCGTCTGGCGCAGGTGGGAACGCCGGTTTTCGACCCGCCGTCGGGAACGCTGTTCACCGACCCGCGCGAAGTGACGATCACCTGTCCGACCAACGGCGCGGCGATCCGCTACACGCTCGACGGTTCCGAACCGACACCGGCCAGCGCCCTCTACGACGGGCCGATCCCGCTGACGCAGACGACGGTGATCAAAGCCGTGGCGTCCAGAGACGGGATGGTCGACAGCGCGGTGGCTTCGGCGACCTACACCTGGCAGGCGCGTGTGGCGACGCCGGTCCTCTCACCCGGCACGGGGACGGTCTTCAGCGAGCCGATCGCCGTGACGATCACCTGCGGAACCGCCGGCGCCGCGGTCCGCTACACGCTTGACGGAAGCGACCCGACTGCCGCCAGCGCGCTCTACGAAGGGCCGGTGCCGCTTGCCGCGAGCGCGACGGTCAAGGCGCGGGCCTTCAAGGACGGCATGGCCGACAGCGCCGTCGCGACGGCGGACTACACCTTCATCGCGCGCGTGGCGACCCCCGTATGCTCGCCGGCGGACGGCGCGGTTTTCACCAACGACCTCACCGCAACGCTTTCGTGCGCGACGCCGGGCGCGGAGGTTCGCTACACGCTCGACGGCAGTGACCCGACCGCCGCCAGCGCGCTCTACACCGATCCGCTTTTCCTGACGCAGAGCGCGGTGCTGCGGGCGCGGGCGTTCAAGGACGGCATGGCCGACAGTTTCACCGCGGCGGCGACCTACACGCGGCTGGCCAAGGTCGGAACGCCCGTGTTCGCGCCCGCTTCGGGAACGGTGTTCACCAACGCGCTCGACGTGACGATCACCTGCCCGACCAACGGCGCCACGATCCACTACACGCTCGACGGGTCGGACCCGACCGCCGAGAGCACGTTGTACGAGGGGGCGTTTTCACTCACGCAGAACGCGACGGTCAAGGCGCGGGGCTGCAAGGCCGGCTTGGTCGACAGCGATATCGCGGAGGCGTCCTACACGCGTGCGGTGACGTTTAGCGATGCGGCGGACGCGCCGACCCTCGAATTTGCCTCCGGCGGGCACGCGCCCTGGTTCGTGCAGGCGGATGAAGTCCATGCGGGGACGCACGCGGTGCGGAGCGGCGTAATCACCAACCGGGAAACAACGTGGATGGAAACGACGGTCGGCGGCGCCGGGACGCTCCGTTTCTGGTGGAAGGTGTCGTGCGAGGACGATGACTTCGACGATTGGGACTACCTCACCGTGGCGGTTGACGGCGTGGAACAGGGGCGCGTGGACGGAGAGTTCGGATGGGCGGAGGTGGTGTTGCCCATCGCCGATGCCGGGCCGCATACGGTGCGATGGACCTATGCCAAAGACCGCGTGATCAGCGAAGGGCTGGACTGTGCCTGGCTCGATACGGTTTCATGGGTGGCTGCATCGGCCGAAACGCAGACGACGCCGGTGCCGGTTCCGTACGCATGGCTCGACGGCTACGGGCTCCCCGCGGGCGGGGATTACGAGGCGTCGGCGTTCGCCGATGTCGACGGCGACGGCCACAAGGCTTGGCAGGAGTACGTCGCCGGGACGTGTCCGACGAACCGGCAATCCGTTTTCCGCACGTCGATCCGCCTGGAGAACGGCAAGCCGCTTATCGGCTGGACACCCGATCTGGGGGCGGAGCGCAGGTACACCGTTTCCGGCAAGGCGGCGCTGCAGGACGCCGCCTGGGCCACGCCGACGAATGCCGCCAGCCGCTTCTTCCGCGTCGATGTCGCGATGCCGCCGCCGTGACGGGATCAGCGGCGGATGCTTTCGGCGAGCCGCGGCGCGCGGCCGATGTAGGCGGCGGGGGTAAGCGCCAGCAGGCGCGCCTTGTCGTCCTCGGGAATGTCGAGCCCGCGGACGAAGGCCCGCACGTCGTCCGCCGTGATCGTCCGGCCGCGGGTCAGGTCCTTCAGCCGTTCGTAGGGGTTGGCCAGGCCGTGCTTGCGCATGACGGTCTGGATCGGCTCGGCCATCACTTCCCACGCATTGTCGAGGTCGGCGGCCAGGCGGGCGGGATTGAGGCGGATCTTGCCCAGCCCCTTGAGCGTCGCCTGGTAGGCCGCGAGGCAGTAGCCGAAGGCGACGCCGATGTTGCGGATCACGGTCGAATCGGTGAGGTCGCGCTGCAGGCGGGAGACCGGCAGTTTGCGCGCCATGTGCTCCAGCAGCGCGTTGGCGATGCCGAGGTTCCCCTCGCTGTTCTCGAAATCGATCGGGTTCACCTTGTGCGGCATGGTGGAAGATCCGACTTCGCCCTTGACGGTCCGTTGTCCGAGATAGCCCAGGGAGATATACGCCCAGAGGTCGCGGTCGAGATCGAGCAGCACGGTGTTCCAGCGGGCGAGGGCGTCGAAAGCCTCGGCCATGCCGTCGTGGGGCTCGATCTGGGTGGTCAGCGGGTTCTGTCGCAGGCCGAAGGTCTCTTCCAGCACGCGCGCGGCCAAAGCCGGCCAGTCGACGGCGGGGTAGGCGGCGCAATGGGCGCTGTAATTGCCGACCGCACCGTTCAGTTTGGCGGGAAACGCAAGGGCCGCGAGTTGCTCCGACTGCCTGCGGAGGCGCGCCACGAAGACGGCCAGTTCCTTGCCGAGCGTCGTGGGCGAGGCGGGCTGGCCGTGCGTGCGGGCGAGCATGGCGGCATCGCGCATGGCGTCGGCGTGGCCCGCCAGGGCGGCGGTGACCGCCTCCTGCAGGTCGCGCAGCACCGCAAACCCGTCGCGCAGCATGAGCGCGTGGGCGACGTTGTTGATGTCCTCCGAGGTGCAGGCGAAGTGGACAAACTCCACAAGGTCGGCCATCGACGTCGCGGCAAGCTGCTCCTTGATGAAGTATTCGACCGCCTTGACGTCGTGGTTGGTGGTCGCCTCGATGGCTTTGACGCGCGCGGCATCGGCCGGCGAAAACCGGTCGGCCAGCGCGTTCAGGAACGCGGTTTCGTCGGCGGTCAGCGCGCGCGCTTCGGGGATGCCCGGCTCGGCGCACAACGCCTGGAGCCAGGCGATCTCGACGCGGACGCGCCGTGCGATCAGACCGAATTCCGAAAAGACGGGGCGCAGAGCCTTGGTCTTTTCGGCATAGCGGCCATCCAGCGGGCAGAGTGCGGTCAAGGGGTCGAGCAGTGCGTCCATGGGGCATCCTCCAACGGTGAATGAAGATCCCATTTTACGCAAACCGTTCACAGATCGCCAAACCTTTTGGAGAAATCCATTTCGAAGGTTACCGCAGTGTTCACCGCAAACAGAAAGGCATGGCCCGGGGCATCCATCTCGGGGAGCGCCGTCAGGAAGCACTGCCTGCCGTTGATGGCGACGTCGATGAGGGTGTCGTGGAGCACGATCTCCACGTCGAGGGCTCCGGACAGGGGATCACGGGCCCGGGTGTGGTTGATGACATAGCCGCGGCAGAAAGGCCAGCGCCGCATGGTGTCGCGCAGTTCGATCCGGTTTTCCGCCGGCACAAAGGCCAGCTGCAGCGCCTCCCCGAATGGCTGGCCCCCGAGCAGCAGGCCGAACTCGTCGACACGTCCTCGGGGGATGATCCGCATCCGCAGCAACGCCCGCCGTGGCATGGCTCCGAGCGCGTGCGCCTGAAAGCCCGCAGGCGAGGAGAGGTCGACCGTTTGCGGTCCGGCCAGCCGGGTGCGTTTTTTTGTGCGGAGTTCGGGAACAAAGGCGGTTCCCAGGGTCCCGTCAGGCGCCTGGACCAGTTCGCGAAACACCGCCCGGCCACCGTATTGAGGCCCGTCCTTCCGCGTCTCGGGGATGTAGGCGACTCCGATGCGCCGGTTGCCGTGAAAGGCCGCGGTTTTCATGACCCGCTCGAAGCCGCTCGTCAGCACGGGGTGCGCGGGAATCCGCCACGGACCCAGCGGGGTGGATGCCATCTGGTAATAGGTGATGCTTTCCTGACTGTAGAGCAGATAGTACCAGCCGTTCCATTCGAAATGGTCGGAACACTCCGGCGCGCCGCGGTGTCCGAGCCTCAGGAAAGGCGGCCGGAGGGTCCATCGGAGGCAATCATGCGACACCAGGTGCGCCAGGCAGGCGCCGAACGGGTAGATCACGCCGTCGAAGCCGTTCTGCAGCGCCGAGGTGACGAGCATGTGGAACAGGCCGGTTGCGGGATCGCGGAACACGCAGGGGTCGCGGTACTGAATGGGTCTGTAGCCCAAAGCGGTGATGGCCGCTTCATCCGGGAAGCGGGCGTCTTCGTTTTCACGGAATGTCAGGCCGCCGTCGTCGCTGTCTGCCCGGCCAACCAGAGTGTTGGGAGAACCCGGGATGGAGGCGGAGAAGAAGGCGATGGTTTTCCCGTCGAGTTGGAAGATCGAACCCGTTCCGAACGAGGGATGCCGGCCGCGTTCGAGAGCGAGGGGATGCTCGATCCAAGTGTTCAGGTCCGCCGAGGAGAGGTGTGCCCAGTCGTGTCCGCGCATGTTTCCCGCATCGTCGTAGACAGCGGGCAGGTAGTAAAGATGAAAGCGCGTCCCATCGAAGAACGGCATGGCGTCGCCGAAGTAGCACCGCTCTGCGTCAGGTTTGAAATATTGCATGTCGATCTTTGTCATCCGCGCCGAATCGTCCGGTCGTCGACCCCGGTTGAGCGGCAGGCGCCGCTACCGCGCCGCCTGCCGGATGAAGTCCTCCTGCTCGGCTTTGGAGAGATTGACGAAGAAGACGTTCCATCCGCAGACGCGGACCTGCAGGTTCTGGTAGTCCTCGGGATGGGCCTGCGCATCGCGCAGGACCTCCGCATCGAAAACGTTGCCATGCATCGCGAATCCACCCAGTCTAGAGAACGTCATGTAGACGCCGAGCATCGCGAGGAGCCCGTCCTCGCCGGAGACGGC